>JBAXGN010000096.1 GCA_037139415.1 Verrucomicrobiota bacterium
AACCAAAACAGCTTACAGAAAAACGACTATGCTAACTCGTAAACTGGGGCTAGAGTTCCATCAACTCCTTCAACACATGGCAGGCCGAATCTTTCCCACAGTAAAAAGTGAGGACATAGTTTTCCAAGAGCATTCAGGAAAAACTTGCGCGGTTCCCGTCGGCGCACAAGAGCCCATATGGCAATTGGCCGTAGTAAGTACCAAGGCTCGTCCGTAAGGAGGTATACATTAAACCAACCCGGAAAAGCCGGTGTGCGACAAATAACGTGAGTGTTATCGGAAAGGCATTCTGCGTGATGAACGATGTGCGCCAGTTTAATAGGCGTTCCAGAAAATTCGGGAGGGTTCTCCTTTGGTACCTGAGACAGATTAAGGTCCTGGTTGCTCTCTCTGAACATGGCTTCAAAGTACCATTCACGTCTCATGAAGTCCGTAATCTCGGATGTGTGAACAGTACCGTAATATCCATCACCCTCTACCCAGGGGCATGTGATCCAGTGTGTGCCATCGAGGCCGATGAAGTCTGAAATATCTTCCTCATACTGGTCACGTATATCATATCCAATAACTTTGACCTTAGCCCAAACTGCAATAGGACTCAGAAAATACCCAGGTTCACCTCGTGTCAGATAGATATTAAACCAACCGGGTGGGCAGGAAACAATGTCTAGAATTTCTGTATCATGTTCCATGTGAAGTTTGACGATTACCAAAATGATGAAATGCTTTTCCCACCACTTGACATGATGCGGTTGGGCGAACTGCTTTTAGTTTATCATTCAATAGTGGGCACACTAACTCCTGCGCATAAAGTTAGCAATGTCTTTTCCCCGATATTCCAAACTCACGTGAATTGGTTCGGGCACTGTTTCTGGCACCCGCCGGGGCAATTGGAGTTATCTCATACGCATCCGGTTCATGCGGTCCTGCGACATTCATCCAATCATCGCAACCATGATGTATATGCCGCATCGGAACACAGTGTCCCCCGTACATACCAAAAAAACATCGAAATTGAGGGGTTTTTCCACTTTCTCGATTTCTTCACTTGTTCTACACTGCCCGCATGAAATCCTGGCGTTCCAATTTCTCGGTGCATGGAATAATCCACGCGCTGCTCCTGTGCGCGAGCGTGTCTGCTTTGGCGGCGCTGCCGCGCGGGCACGTCTTTTTCCAATCCGACTTTGAAGGACCAGACGACCTGAATCCCTGGAGCGGTCGCAAGCAAGTTGAGACGGGACACCAGAGCGCACGGAGCCTCTGCGTGGAAAATCGCGGAGCGTCGAAGTCCGGCGCAAGCGCATCCCTGACTTTGCCAGCGGAAGCGATGCGCGGGCACGTCGTGCAGGTAAGCGCGTGGGTAAAGGCGCAGGACGTCAGCGCCAAGCCTAATCCATGGAACGGCGTCAAACTCATGCTGGTCATCCAAACGCCGGAGGGGCCTGAGTATCCACAGGCACCGCTCGGCGTTGGCAGCTTTGATTGGCAGCAGGCCGTTTACCAGGCACGCATCCCCACCAATGCCACCAAAATCACACTCATCGCCGGAATGGAGCAGGTCACCGGCAAAGTCTGGTTCGATGATGTCAAAATTTCCGTGTATCGCGCGATGCGCACAGATGTTCCCGCGCCGGTGGCGGGGCCAATGCACAAGGGGCACGCGCTGCCGCGCCTGCGGGGCGCGATGGTAGCGCCGAATCTCACCGAGGCCAGCCTGCTCATCTTCGGGCAGGAGTGGAACGCCAACGTCATCCGCTGGCAGTTGATCCGCCACGGCAAACCGGGTGCGCCAAGTTCGCTGGAGGATTACGATGCCTGGCTGGACGGCCAGTTGAATAAGCTGGATGAAGTGCTGGGCTGGTGCGCCCGCGCCAAGGTCCTGGTGGTGGTGGACCTGCATTCCCCGCCGGGTGGCAAATCCACCACCAGCGGCTACGTTGGCTCGGATGACCGCCTGTTCACGGATCGCAAGGTGCAGGATAAATTCGTGGCCGTTTGGGAGCGCATTACCAAAAAATACCGTGGTAATCCCTGGATCTGGGGCTTTGATCTGGCCAACGAACCGGTCGAGGATTTCGTCGCGGAGGATTGCGACGATTGGCAGGCACTGGCGGAACGGGCGGGCAAGGCGGTGCGCGCGCTGGACCCGGACCGCACGCTGATCGTCGAACCGTCAAAGTGGGGCGGACCGGATGGTCTACGGGATTTCCTGCCAATCAACGTGAGCAAGGTGGTGTACAGCGTGCACATGTATTTGCCCGGTGAATTCACCCATCAGGGGGTGCATCGCAAAGACGCGCCGCCCGTGGAGTATCCCGGTCAGATCGGCGGCAAGCGGTGGGATAAGGCTGAGCTGGAGCGCGCCCTACAGCCCGTGGTGGATTTTCAGAAGCGTTTCAACGTCCAAATCTATATGGGCGAATTCAGTGCCATCCGCTGGGCACCCAACCAGAGTGCGCACCGTTACCTGAAGGATGTCATAGATATTTTTGAGGCGCACGACTGGGACTGGAGCTATCACGCCTTTCGCGAATGGAGTGGCTGGAGCGTTGAGCACACCGAAGATCCTCAGAACAATCAGCCGGCCGCCCAGCCCACCGAGCGACAGAAACTCCTCCAATCCTGGTATGCCAAGAACCAAAAACCTTAAGAAAAAATCACATCGAGGCACCCTATCGCTCAAGGCACGTTTGCTTTTCCACCTCCTGGGCGTGATGGTGGGATGGATGGTTGTCACCGGCCAGTCTGCCGTGTCCGCGCCAGCGGACACGATGCGGGGTCCGGTGGTATTTTTCGACCTCACCGGACTGTATAAGCTCGATCGTAACGATCCCGAGCAGCGCCGCCAGTTTTGGGACGAAACGCACCTGGTCGTTTCACTGCAAGGGCTGGCCAACCGGCACGCGCCACGCCTGTTCCTGCGTTATATTCGGCAACCGGACGATTTCTGGTGGGAACAAATGACCCAGCCGGGCGGATGGCTGGCAGGCCGCGAAATCGTGCGCCTCACAACCCTCGAAGAATTGCTGAAGCGGTTCCACGATTGTTATCAAGGGGCCGTGGTTTGGGATGAACGCGTGCCGTCCACCTCCAATCTCGCCTCCACCATCGCCGGCTGCGACGATTTGCTCTGCCTGCGTTACGACACCCGCGAGGGCTCGCTTTACCGGCGACTGACGCAAGGCGGACACCGCCTCCCGGTGAAGGTGCGCTTGCTGCTGGAAAATGGGGCGCCCCTGTTCACCGGCGCGGGCCTGATTCCGGGCACGCGCCTCGCGTCCTCCGGCACCGCCAAGGGGGACGCGTACCAATGGCTGATCGAGCACTATGTCAAAACCGGCAAGGCCAACCCGCAGCGCCTAGGCTATTACCTCGACGCGTTTTGGCTCCAGTGCTGGAAGGCCTCAGGCCCGGAGAACCACACCCTGTCGAACCATGATTTCCTGATTGCCCGGCGCGGGGTGTTATTCGATCTGAATGTCTGGGACGACGAAGCCTGGGTGGATGATCCGCAGCAAAAGCCCGGCACGGACGCCGCCACGCTTAAGGCGCTGCTGCGCGCGGCCTATGATCGTTTCAAAGGCGAGGGCGTCATTCAAGTAGCCGGCTTTGTTCCATGGGCGTACAAGTACACGCGATTCAAGAATGCCGCGTGGTCCGCTGGCGGCCGGCATGAAGAGGTGGCGACGGAATGGCGCTACGCGGAGATTCTCTCGTGTTTCAATGCCTATATGGATGCGGATGCCCTCGGCCTGGGTGCCATGGCCAATGCCTCATTTTATCAGCATTATCCCCTGGCGGCACGCTATCCGCAGAATCCCAAACCCACCCGCGCCAGCCTCACCGCGCGGGGTCTGCTCGACGCCCGGGGCCGCATGGCGCCCCGGACGTATGTGGCACATTACGTGGGAGATTATGACGCGGCGGCGTGGCTGTATCGCGAGTTGCCCAGGATGTGGCGCGACCCAGCGCGCGGCACCACCCCACTGTCGTGGGCGTTCAATCCGAACCTCAGCGAGCGTTTCCCCCCTGGGCATGGCGTGGGCGCGGGAACGCCGCAGTTCCAACGACTGGTTTGTCGCCGGTGATTCCGGCGCGGGTTACCTCAATCCCGGCTACCTGACGTTGCCGCGCCCGCACTCGGGTTTGCCCTCTGGACTCGCTGCCTGGGAAAAACATTGCCGGAAATTTTTTGAACAGTGGGACCTCAGTCTCACCGGCTTTGTCATTGACGGGTTTGCGCCGGGCCTGTCACCGGAAGGACTCAGCGCTTACGCGCGTTTCTCGCCGGATGGCATCGTGGGGCAAAAGATCGGGCGCCAAGGCGTGCACCAGGGCATGCCTTATCTGCGGATGCGCACGGATTTGGATGGCCAACCGGCGGAGGCGGCCAGCCGGCTCTACCAACTCAGCCGCGGCACGCCGCCGCGCTTCCTGGTGTGCCGGTCCATTCTCAAAGCCCCAGCCTGGTATGTCCAGTTGGAACAGGAATTACACCGTCTCGCTGGCGACCAAGTCCAGATCGTGGATCTATACACGCTGCTTTGGCTGGTACGCGAATACGAAACCAATCAGACCTGCCGACCGGTTTCTCCGTATGCCAACGCGCGCGAAGTCTCGGGAACGCCTGCGCGCTCGGACGGCCTCACCGCCCTCCCGGGCGGTGACGGGCAGTTTGCCCTGGTTGAACGCAACGGCACCCGTTGCTGGTCGGTGCCCAAGAACCGCTACCTTTACCTCGATGTGGATGACTCATTCTATCGTGCGGGAAGCGGTCCGGTAGAGATTGAACTGCATTACCTGGACACGGGGGTAGGCCGCATCACGTTGCAGTACGATTCCACGGATACCAAGTCAGCCATGGCAGGTGCCTACAAAGGTGGCCCGAAAGCCATCAGCCGCACGGCTACCGGCCAATGGCGCAAGGAAGTTTTCCGCGTGACGGATCCCCGCTTCAACGGATCGCAAAATAGTGAAGCCGATTTCCGCTTTCACAACGGCGGCGACGAATTGCTGATCCGCGCCGTGCGCGTTCGGAAAATGGAATAAACCTTTTGACTGCAAACCACCGTTCTTGAAGATCGGCAACCAGATCGGCAAAAAATGGTATGGATCTAAGATTTTTGGCGTCAATCATCCTCTCATCGAATGGGTTGTGAAAACAATCTCGAGCACCAAAGATCGGCAAAACGGTGAATTTTCCTTCGCATTCGCCCTTGACGCCAGCGGTTGGAGGATTACCCTGCCGTTATGAAAACACTCTCCGCCATCGTCGTGGCTGTGGCCCTGACCGCCATGGTTGTTCCAAACCTGTCCGCCGCCGCACGCGGTAAGGCCGCCCCAAAATCATCGCAGGAAACCTTGCAGGAACAGCAGGAACTCATCATCCGCGAATGCAAGCTGGATGAGGAGCAGCAGAAAACGCTCAAGGAGAAATTCAAGCTCAAGCAGGAAGCCCTCGAGGCCTGGGACAAGGAGAACGGCGAGAAACTAAAAGCCGCCGAAGAAGCCTCCAAGGCCGCGCGAAAAGGTGCCGATGACGCCGCCAAAAAGAAGGCCAATAGCGACCTCAAGGAACTGGAAGCAAAGCGCACACAGGCGACCGCCGAGGCGGATAAAGCCATCCAAGCGGTGTTGTCGGAGGAACAAAAAATCGTTATTGCCGGTGTGGAGTTGGCCCAGACCACCCTGGCACGTTACAAACGTATGAACCTGACCGACGACCAAACCGCCAAGATCAAATCCGCCTGCCAGATTGCAGCAAGAGACCTGGCTGCCGTTCAAGGGGACGATAAAAAATCCAAGCAAGCCCATGCTACGATTCAGAAGAGCCTTAAGTGGGCGATTGATAATGTGATCCTCACGCTGGAGCAGCGCAGCACCATCACCACGCGCCCCGCCAGGAAATAGCGTCTTATTCCAATGAGCTTTCAAGCTGAGACTAAGGCGCGCAGGATTTTGGGCAGCTGGCGATACGCGAGCGAGGCGCATAGGGATGTTTGATCTGAACCGGGGAATCTATCGGCGATCTGGGCAAACAGAGTCGAAGTCCCTGGGCACCACTTCTTCGCCCGGTAATTGGAAGATGGGGGATTAAGGCATGAAAACACCGGAATGATTTGCGAGCGGAGTTATCAACAGTGCGGGATCAAGGGATACCAGCATCCCACGTCCAATATTCGGAACACATAGGCTCGGCAAAAAGAACTATTTCACTAAAGCCACATATTTCACCAATTGGTGAAATATGGCTAAATACTGAAATCGGTTATTGCCATATTTCACTAAATGTGGTAGTTTCACCATGTGATGAAAATGGTAAAAAAACTGAAAGATCGGGATTTAACACCACAATTCGAGGTGGTGATGCGCGAATTGCTGGGGCGCATACCGTTTTTGAAACTGGCTTCACTCAAGCAGAACGCACGGATTTCGCCCCATTCGCCCGACCGCGCTGACCGGCTGGCACAGGTGACGGCGGGTGACCGGAAGTGGACGCTGGTAGTGGAGGAAAAGCGCCTCGGGCAACCGCGCGAGGTGCGGACGGCAGTGCTGCAACTGGAGCATTATCTCAAACATCTGCTGCAGGACGTGCCGCACTATGGGCTGCTGCTCGCGCCGTTCATCTCGGAGGAGTCGGCCAGGATTTGCACCGAAGCCGGTATCGGCTACGCGGACTTGGCGGGTAACGCGCGGTTGTCATTTGATCAGGTGTTCATCGAGACGCGTGCGGCGGACAATCCGTTTCGCGAGAAGCGGGAGACGCGGTCGCTGTTTGCGCCTCGGGCAACGCGGGTGTTGCGGGTCTTGTTGCAAGGGCCGTTGCGTCCGTGGAAGGTGACAGCATTGGCGGAATCGGCACAGGTAAGTCTTGGCTGGGTGAGTGCGGTGCGGCAACAATTGCTGTCACGCGAATGGGCGGCGGAAGCGCCGGGAGGTTTGCGCGTGACGAAACCGGGTGCGGTGCTGGATGCCTGGGTGAAGGCGGATGATTGGGAAAAGCGAACATGCACCCACGAGTATTCCGTTTTGCTATCCGACCCGCTGGAATTGGCGAAAAAGCTCAAAGCAGCATTGCCTGACGCGCCCTTGTTCACCCAGTGGTTTGCCGGGTGGCTGCGGCATCCGCACACGACGCCGGTGGTGGTAACGGCTTATGTGAAGAAATTTCCGGACGACGCGCTGATCACAGAAAAACTGCTGGGGCGGCGAGTGGCGGCTGGGGGTGGAGGATTGCGGCTCGTGCTGCCGAAGGAGGAGGGAGTGTTTCATCCGTCGCAGACGGTGCGTGGGTTTGCGTTGGTGTCGGACGTGCAGATTTATCTCGACCTGTTGCGTGGCGGGTTGCGCGGTGAGGAACAGGCGGAAGAGTTGAAACGGTGGCCGGACTTTGCGGGAGGGTGGGCATGAGCAAGTTCGGAACATTCACGGATTATCCCAAGGAAAGCCTGCTCTCAGCGGAGGCGGCGTTGCTGACCGCGTGGCGTTCGTTGGGCCGATACCACAATGATCTCGTGTTGGTAGGCGGGTTGGCCGTGCATTACCTCACGAAGCACGATGTAGCTGGCCTGCCAGGTGCGGTAACGATGGACGTGGATTTTGGCATCTCGCTGGCCGCATCGGGTGGCCAGTATGGAACAATCAAATCGGATCTGGCAGGGCTGGATTTCAAGTTGGAGGGCAACCGGCTGGTTCGCAGGTTTGGCAACCTGAATCTCTACTTGGATTTTCTGACCGAAGACCCACCTTCACTGACGGGCGCTCGCATCGTGGATGATGTCGTTGCCAGTGTGATTCCCGGTGTGAATCGGGCTCTGGCCTGTCGCCGAAAGGTGCTAGTCAAAGGACGCGACTTATATGGAGCGGAGCAAGAATGCCAAGTCGCAGTAGCGGACATCGGCCCGATGCTCGTGCTCAAATTTAATGCGTTTGGCGGACCAACCGGACGACGGCTTCCGAAGGATGCCTACGACGTCTTGCTCGCCGTCACACGATTTGTGGATGGGCCAGAGGCGGCTGTAGCGGCGTTCCGCGCTGAAGCGGAGACTGGTAATACCGGCTATGAATTCGCACTAATAGCACTTCAAAATGATTTCTCCGCCCCGGGCCAAGACGGTCCAATTCGAGCAGCGGAGTTCCATCCCGGCAATGTCGAGGATCGCGGACGAGTGCGGGAAGATGTAGTGACAGTCGGGAGAATGCTTTTGGGAGATTGAGCCATGTCCCACGCCTGCCCATGCATCACTGCGCGGTCTGCCGGGTAACAATCGGGACGTAGCTGATTCGTAGCATTGCGGGGTGGCGTTCAGGCTGAACTTCGGCGGTCCGTAGCGGAAATGGTTGCCCGCCAATAGCCCAGACCGCCCTCAACGGTTTGGAACACATTGGACCACGTGGGCCCGCGCTCCTTCCACTGGCGCGGCCAGCGTGCCCTCGGGGGCGGGATGTTTGAACCAACCGCAGTTTATCGGGCGGGCGTCAGGACCAGATGGCAGGCCTCATTCTCCCCCACCTTGGTCAAGGTCAGGCGCACCCGGTCTCCCGTCTTGTCCAGCCGATAACCGTTGCTGGCAGGGATTTTATCCGGCGTCACGGGAAGGTCCAAGTTCGCAGAGGCAATGACGTTCAGGCTCACCGCAAAATTGGCGGGTGCATTTTTCAGCTCCAGCGTCACCGCCGCCGGTCCTTTGCCCGTCCACCCGACGATCAGTTCGCAACGTCCGCCGCGCTTGCTCGCCAGGCACGCCAGCGAACCATCGCAACCCTCAACGGGGACGCGGGTCTGGCCGGCGGTGGAGCCGTACCATTGATACGCGCTGAAGACGGGATACGGTTCGGACTGCGCCGTGATGATTCCGCCGAGGTAGTCATCCGCCTTGCCCCAATTGGCGCGACAGGCGCGATCCACCCTGTACACGTTCTCCAGATAATGGAACCAAACCACCGCGCGCCCCGGCAGCAGCCGCCCGGGTTTGTCGGGACCGGCGCCCCATTCGTCGCAGTGAATCTCGCGAATCTTAAGATCCGCATGGCTCGTGATGAATTCACGCATGCGGCCCAGTTGCCATTTGGACTTTTCCGGCTGGGCCGGATCCCAACCGGTGTAGTGCCAGGCAAGGTAGTTACACTCCAGCTTGTGAGCGCGGCAATAGTCGAGGAAGGCTTTGTACTTGTCATAACTGGGAAAGGCGAAGCCGGGACCGCAGAGCAGCGCTTGCGGCTCGACTTCACGTAGCGCCTTGAAGGCATGGGCATACAGTTCATAGTACTTCTCGATCGGCTTGTGGCTGCAATCCGGCTCGTTCACCGGCTCCCAGATGACGCGCCCGGCGCGCGGGCCAATTTGGGCGGCGAGTTTTTTCACCTCCGCTTCATAGCGCGCAAAATCCACCGGCTGGGAGGCAATCAGATCGCTCATCACAAGTTTATAGCACGCACCAAGGGATTCCACGCGATCAATCGCGCCGGTCAGGCCGTTGCCGATGCGCCCCCGGAACTGATGGCCGATGCGCCAGAGCGACGGGTGCAGCGGGCGAAGCAAATCGTCAGGCGTCTGATCGCGCAGTCCGCCGAGAAAGCCAATGCGCGGCTGGACACTGCCGGCCTCGCGGTTGAAATCCACCGTGAGGGTTCGCGGGGCGGCAGTTTCGGCGGCTCCCCCCGAAGTCATTCCAAACAGAAGCATCACGGCGAACGTGAACCAACCACGCATGACCATACGGAGAAGAAATTGCATTCCGCCACACTCCCAGCTTGAAGCGGTGCGGATAACGAATTGCCGAAGCCTTGTATTCATGCGCGATGGTTTCATATCACAACCTGTTCTTTGTGCAAGGTTCGTTTTGGCACTTCTGAAAGCGATGAACGAAAAGCGGCCAGCTTGACTGGGAGCAGAGGTGCTGGCAAATTCTCATCATGCGACAGGTTTTAATACATCCAGGTGAAGATGGCTATTGGGTGGCGGAGTGTCCCAGCTTTTTACGGGGTTGCTGAGGGCCGCTGTTTGGCCCAATCGGGATGTTTCGCTTTGTACTCCTGGAAAGCCTCGTATTCGGCGGCATTGATGCTGCCATTTTTATCGGTGTCAATCAGCGCAAAAAGCCATTCCCAACCGGGCTTGCCCGCGTTCCACTCGGCCCGGGATATCAACCCATCGCCGTCGGTGTCGCACTCCTTCAATAATGTGACAAAGGTCAAGGCCCGTCCCTTGGTGGCATGATCCTGACGCGGCCCGCCGGTCCAAGCGAGCTTCTGCCCGGCCTGTTCCAAAGCCTCCCGTAAGGCGGTCGGGGAAATCTGCTGCACAGTCACCTTCTCCGTGAGCGCGCGCACGGCGGCAATTCCGGCGGATTCACCGCAGATCATGAACACCGGTTCCATGCGCGCTGAAGCGTAGCCCAGGTGCGACGCGGAAAAACAGACCGGCACCAGCAGGTTGACGCACTCCTCCGGTCGCGGCGTGATTGCCCGGTAGGGAATCGGGTACGGAATGTCGGTGGGACCACGGCTGCCGCCCACAAACATCTTCCCTTCGAGTCCGACATACACCCGGCCTTCGCGCTGGAACCAGATGCGCCGCGCCGGATAGGTGTCAATGCCGTATTGCGCCAGCCCGATGGAATCCTCAATTTTGGTCTCATTGTACACATCATGGGCGGTGATGGTGTAAACGCCGTTCATGCGGCGGGCCACCCGGATATAGAGCTGATGCGGCCAACCCTGGGTGTCGGGATGGAAGCGCGCATCCAAACCCAGCGCTGCGGTTTTTTTGCGGAACGCCTCGGGCACGCGCGCATCCGTGCTCATGAACGCATGCAGGCCGCGCAGATAATCCTGGTGCTGCTTCCAGGCACGCGCCTTGGCGGCATCATCCCCCGCTGCATACAGATGGCTGATCCCCACCGGGGCCATGGAGAAAAGGGATTCCCGATGGTAATTCCATTCGGCGGAGTTCATCCAGCCTGGGAAGATGCGGGTCAACCGCTGGAAAAGCTGAGCCTCATCCGGAATGGTTTTGGCCAGGTATTCCACATAACGCCCCACCAGCTCAAAGTCTTTGGGATCATAGTTGGATGGAGGCGTGAGGGGAATCCGGCGGGCCGGATCATCCGTGGTGTAATACCGGTAATTATAGGCCTGCGTGTACTCATCCGCCGCTCCCACCGGTTTGCCATGATCCGCCTCCACCCATTTCAGCAAGCCGCTTTCCGGCTTGCCTGGAATTACAAACGGATCAATGGGCGCTTCCTCCATGGGCGGTTGAACCCCGGCATATTTCTCGCCGTACTCGGTCGCTGCTTCACGTCCCACCCGGGAGGATACCCCGGCTCGTGCCATCAAGTCACCCTCGTAGCTGGCATCAATGAAGATTTTGGCGGTAACCCGCAGATGCGCGCGGGCCTTGGGTTGGGCGACCGGGCAGCCCAACGCGTCGAACGGCGCCAGATCAAACACCGCCACCTGTAGCGTGGCCCCCTGTTTCTCACAGGATGCAATGCGATGCTCAAAGAGGACCGGGATTTTGTGTTCCTGGAGCAACTTCTGAAAATCTTCGCGCACAGCCAGGGGACTGGTTTTGGAAAGCGATGCGCGTTTGAGTTCATTGCCGTCCCACTCGGGTTGTCCGAGCGCCTTGAGCAATTGCCGGGTCAACCCGCCGGTAGCCTCGAAGTTCGGGCAATCCTGCATCGGCTTGAGTCCGGCACCCAACATGCCGCCGACCCAGCGGCTGGGTTCCACGATCACCACGGAGCGTCCGGCGCGTTGCACTGCGATCGCCGAGAGGATTCCCCCGGGGGTGGCGCCATACACGCAGACTTCGGCGGTTTGGGTGAGGGGTGTTTCTGCGGCAACCGTGAAATGTGGGCCTGCCGCCAAAGCGGCGAACGCCAGGGAAAGCATTACGTGACAGCGCATAGTTTTGAGCAGGGTAGCGGGAGTATGACTGGTTGGCGATTAGAAAAATGGCCTTGGGAAAGACCAAAAACCTAAACAAGGGAACAAAAGCAAGGATGAGAAGGCCGTTAGCCCGAGATGAGGTAAACTCACCTATCGCTTTTCCTTCCCTTTCCGCCAGTTTGATGGTAAGCTCCTCCTGAATCGCATTTATGAAAACGACCATCTTATTGGCAGCCAGTCTTAGTTTCGTGCTAACCCTCGGCGCGGCCGAGAAAGCGGCGACCCCGGATGATCAATACAAACCCGGCCCGGACTCCATGCCCCAGGCGGGCATCCCCCACGGCATGGTCACCAAATATACGATGGCCGATTGCAAAACCTACCCGGGCTTTGCGCACGATTACTGGGTCTATGTCCCGGCGCAATACAACCCCGCCAAACCGGCCAACCTGATGGTGTTCCAGGATGGCAAAGGCTTTGCCGACACCAACGGCCCGTTCCGCGTGCCAGTGGTGTTCGACAACCTCATTCACAAAAAGGAAATGCCCGTCACCATCGCCCTCATGATCAATCCCGGCGACAAACCCCTCAAGCCGGGTGAAGCGCCGCGCAAACGGGCCGACGGCCGTCCTGCGGGGGCCATGAACCGCAGCGTGGAATACGATACCATGAGCGACGCGTATGCAAAGTTCCTCATCGAAGAAGTCATTCCGGAAGTGGCCAAACAATATCGCCTGACGGACAACCCCGAGGGCTGGGCGATCTGCGGTAATAGCTCCGGTGGCATCTGTTCCTTCACCGTGGCATGGGAACGGCCCGATAAATTTCGCAAGGTCGTCAGCCACATTGGCAGTTTCACGAACATCCGGGGCGGCGGCAAATACCCGGAGCTGGTGCGGACCACGCCCAAGAAACCGCTGCGCGTCTTTCTGCAGGACGGCAAGAACGACTTGGTAAATCAGTTCGGAAGCTGGCCCGAGGCGAACCAGGCCATGGCCGCAGTGCTGAAGGAAAAAGGCTACGATTATCAGTTTATCCTTGGCGAAGGCACCCATTCCGGGAAACACGGCGGTTCCATCTTCCCGGATACCCTGCGTTGGATTTGGCGATAACCTGCAAACTGTTTGAAGTTCAAGCGCGCTGGGAAATGACAAACGGTCTGCCGACTGGGAAGTCGGCGACACAGCAGGTTTTGAAACCTGCGGTACGGGGAATGCGGGCACCCGCGTTTTGTACCGCAGACTTCCAAGTCTGCTGTATCGCAGGTTTCCTAACCTGCAAGGTGTTTGAAGGTCGAGCGCACTGGGAAGTCGGCGACACAGCAGGTTTCCTAACCTTACTGATCCTTCATCCACACAATGGAACGGCCGCCTCGGTTGTTGCGGGTGAAATTATTGGCCTTCTTTCTCCGCCTGCCAGCGGGGCATGAGGGAGTGTTCCATCCCCAAATGATCCAATACCCGTGCCACCACCGTATCCATCACTTGCTCAACCGTTTGCGGTCGGGAGTAAAAGCTTGGGTTAGCCGGAATCAGCATCGCCCCGGCAAGTAATAATAGCTCAAAGTTTCGGACATGAATCAGGCTGAGCGGGGTCTCGCGGGGCACCAGAATCAGCTTTTTACGTTCCTTGAGCATTACATCCGCCGCCCGCAGCAAGGCATCCTCGCTGTATCCATGGGCAATGCGACCCAGCGTCCCCATGCTGCACGGGATGACGACCATCGCATCGAAGGCATTGGACCCGCTCGCAAACGGGACATTCATACTCTTAAGGCCATGCTGCTTAACACCTTCTGGTAATCGAATCCCGCCGGGTAATTCCTCGGCGATGACCACCGGGGCATACCGGCTAAGCACCACATGTACCTCATGTTGCCGGGTATCGAGATTATCCAGCAACCGCTGGGCGTACAGGGAACCGCTGGCTCCCGTGATGGCAATCAGTAAGCGCACAAGTCCCTTGGCACTAGGCGGCTTTTCGGGCAACGCGACGCTTGATGGTCAGACTGCTCACATGGTGGACATCCAGAATATGGATGTAACCGGATATATCCACAATCACCAGCGTATCTTTGCCGGGCGTCATCGCCACTTGCTCCGGATGAAGCACAGAAAACGTTTGGGTACCCGCATGGATTTCCAAGGGGCGAAACGGGGTATGTTTCAGGGCCGACTGTAAATCTTGAATTTTCATAATGAACGCTTGGTTTCAAGCACCATGCCTTCAAGATAAGCACGATTCAGCCCGACGACAAGCCACGTTTTTAATAATTATTTTTCTGCCGGTTCATTTTTCTGCATGGTTCGAGGCCATCTTTCTGCAAAAATCTTCAAAAACCCCATTGACAACCAACTTAAGATGATGTAAATACAGGGTACATACAATGCATGGCCGAATGATGTACGAGCAAAAATATGGACTTTGATTGGAACAACATGCCGTTTGACCTGAATGAGAACCTCATTTCCCAGCGGGAAGTCGAGGAATCATTTGAAGATCCGTTTGCCGTTCATCTCCTGCCCGATACCGCGCGGTTCTCCGTCCAAGCCCGTTTTTTCAATTTAGGCATGTCTTCCGGCGGTATCGGTATCTTCAGCGTCTATCGCACCAACGGCAAGTTGACCCGCATCATTTACGCCCGGCAATTTTCGCCGGAGGAAAAGTTTTTCTACCAAAAGAAGATGAACCAATTGCTGGCACAATGAATACCATAACCAACTGGGATGAAGTGCCGCTCTTCGACAATGAGGAAGCGGAAGCGTCGTTTTGGGTCGAAAACCGCATTGACCTGCGGTTGATGGAAACCGCCGTCGCGGCCAGTTCCGAGATTTCCGATTCCGTCACGATTACCCTGCGCATGGACCCGCGGATGCTCTCGCGGATCAAGCGCTTGGCCCGGTCGCGGTACCTGAACTACCAGAGCATGATCAAACAATGGATGAGCGAACGCCTGGAATATGAATTCCGTGATCGTATGAACGAGAACGGCTCCAACATCCGGGCCGGAAGAATGTAAAATGGCAAAGCAATTTCCAGCCACCCATCGGTTGTACCAAGCACCGGCTAAAGCCGGGACGTCAACCGGGGTGCGTCGCAGCTTGGCGTGGTTTGGAGTCCCGGCTTCAGCCGGTCGGCATCCGGTTGTAATTGCTGGAAATGATGTTGCTTCCCGCGCCGTAATGCGGCTAAATAGTGAGCATGTTATCACGATTAATCGCAAATAACCGTTTATGACTAGCACGATACAACGAACTGGTTTATTGCCCGAGGGGATGCCTCCTCGAGGGCAATGGCGCGCCTTTACTTTAATTGAATTGCTCGTGGTCATCGCCGTCATCGGGGTGCTCGCGGGCCTGTTATTGACGGTTGGGCCGGCAGTTAAAACCCGGGGGAAAATTGCCATGGTGCGCGCGCAATTGAAGCAGATCGAGACGGCGATTGAGTCGTACAATGCTAAAAACGGGTTTTATCCCCCAGCCAATGCCAACCTAACCGTGAACCAAACCCGGGGATGGTGCGCCTCGAATTCCTTGTTCTATGAGTTGACTGGGACTATCTATGATCCAACAATACCACCCAAAGGAGGCTATTATGATCTATATCAAACCAATACGCTCACTGTGGATGTTGGCGGCAGTGTAAACGGCATGTCTGGCATTACCGGCTTTGCCAACTCTGAAGCGGGCAAACGCGGCAAGAATTACCTGAGCGGTGATCCCAAGACCGAGATCCTGAACGGGTTCCGTTTCCTTTCCGTTCCGGTGCTCTGGCCCGCCAATGTTGCCGGGCGTCCGTTTGCTGCATTGCCCGAAAAAAATATCTGGTTTTACGACTCAAAAAGCCAGCGGCGTCACAATGCCAACTCGTACGACCTTTGGGCGGAACTAATTTTGCCGACCACGACGGGTTACAAAACGAATATCATCGCCAACTGGAAAGAATGACCTTAACCATCCGCAAACACGTTTAACCTTATGAAAAAATCTCTCAACCAACCCGCTCGCCGGACGCTGGCTTTTACCCTGATTGAGTTGCTGGTGGTCATCGCCATCATTGCCATCCTGGCCGGATTGTTGCTGCCCGCGATCGCCAACGCCAAATTGAAGGCCAAAATCGCCATGACCAAGGCCAACATGCGCAATTTGATATCCGCCATTGCCAGCTACGAGAAAACCTATAGCGTCATGCCGTACCCAGTGCGGTTGACGAACGATATCACGGTCGGGATTTGGAGCGGAACCGGAGCCGGTGGCCCGTCGGGGGTGATTGTGAGTGGGTACACGGGCGGTTATTCCAATAATGCGTTAGTCATGGATATTCTGCGGGACAAAACCAGTTCAACCGCGCTTAATCCAGTCCCCAGTAACCCCGGACATGCGCGGAATCCCCAGCAAATCGTTTTTATCGAACCCAAAACCACGACCACCGCCGATGGGGTTAATGCCAACGGCCTGTTTCTTGACCCGTGGGGGCATGAATTCGTGATTACGCTTGCAACGAGCGGTAATGAGACGGCTTGGGATACCGTCTATACCAATGCCGCCAACGCGCCCATCATGATCTGGTCAGCCGGGCCTAATTATAATCAAGCCTCGGCGAACGGGGTCAATGCGGATAACATCCTGAGTTGGAAATAACGGTATGCAAACGCGCGCACAATTCCAGTTCCAGTTACGGAAGTTCGGTGGCCGTCGGCTGCGCCGGGTGGCGGCGTTCACCGTGATCGAATTGCTGGTGGTCATCGGCATCATCGGTATCCTTTCCTATGCCGCCATGCCGGCGCTGAAGAACATCAAGAAGGCCGATTCGGTCAAGGCGGCCAGTCAGCAATTGATCGACGATATCGCCTTCGCGCGGCGCGAGGCGATCCGCAACCGGAGCACTGTTTACATGGTGTTTCTGCCGAACACGGGACGCATAACAACTGCGGGACTCGACCCGCGATATAACCTGTATCGGCTGACCAATATCCTCACCAAACAATACACCGGCTATGCGTTGTACACCGACCGCCGGCTGGGGGATCAGCCCGGGCAGGGCTCTCCGAAATACCTGACGGAGTGGAAACCGTTGCCGCAAGGCGTGTTCATTGCGTCCAACAAATTTTCCACAAATTATGTCGTGGCCAGTGCCACCGCCAGAGCCACCAATGTGTTTCAGTTCAGAACATATTCCATTCCGTTCCCGTACGAGACCAATACTACCGCTAAGTTGCCGGCGATCGCGTTCAATTATCTGGGGCAATTGGCCTCTCTGAGCACGGAAGTCATCCCCTTGGCGCGCGGTTATGTTACGGTCAAGCCTTGGCCGGCGTCTGCGGTGCCCGGCGAAGATCCGGCGGGAAACTCCAGCGATCCGCTTAAATTTAACCATGTCGTGATTGACGGGCTGACCGGACGTGCTTGGGTTGATCGCATGGAAGTATGGAAATTACCATGAAAACACGCCATCAATATTTCCCAGCGGGGAGCGGGGCCTTCACCATGATTGAGCTGGCATTATGCATTGCCATCATTGGCTTTGCCTTGGTCGCCATCATGGGCGTCATGCCCACCGGCGCGCGCACCCAAAAGGATAACCGGGAAGAAACCATTATTGATCAGGATGCCCGTTACCTGATGCAGGCCATCCGTAACGGCACCGTTCACGGACCTAACCAGTTGGTAGGGCTGGTGGAGCGAACCAATGCGCCGGCGCTCCTTCCCAATGTGGTTATGGGCAACGCGCCCGGCTGGTCCATTGAGCAAATTATCAGCTATCTCAGCCAGCCGGGCATCAAGTATCTCGAAATGCGTTCGATCTCCGGTCCGCTGTCGGACAAAGCATCGTCAGTGGCGGATTTGGCCTTTCGCTATCGGTTGGCGGTGGACGTCGTGCCCTTCACCACGACGATTCGCTCAAACTATTTATCCGTCTTGCAGACCAACTTGCATGATGTTCGTCTGACCTTCGAGTGGCCGGTGCGTCCCGATGGCTATCTGGCACCTAATCCCAGCTCCAGCAGCCCCAAAATGTACCGCATGTTGGTTCGTGGCCACTATGAAAACGTGGCCGTTGGCCCCAACACCTACACCATCTTAAAGCCATGATGACTTCGCCACATTCGCAAACCGATTTTTTCCTCTCCCCAAGGGAGAGGATACAGGTGAGGGGGAACGGAGCTTCAAATCCTTCCCAACCCGTAAAATTCACCACCACTCCATGTGCTGTCCCCCATTCCGAAATCGGGTATTCCGCATTCCGAATTCCGCATTCCGAATCTACTTCACGTGCTGTCCCCCATTCCGCAATCCGCAATCCGAATTCCGAAATCGGGTATTCCGCAATCCGCAATCCGCAATCCGCAATGAAAGGTGTTCGCGCTTTCACGCTGGTGGAAATGGTGGTGGCGCTTGGGATTTTAACCATGATCATCGTCGGTTTGCTCGGCATCTTCAACCAAATCTCCAAGGCATTGCGCCAAAGTAATACGCAGACGGATGTCATGGAAAGCGGGCGCATGTTGACGGAGCTGTGGGCCCGGGAAATTCCGCAAGCCTCCCTTTCCGGGGGCATGGTGGCCAATTACAACCGTAACTTTCGGGTGGATTACATTACCAACTATTCTCAAACCCTGCCCGGACTCCCATCGCAAACCGTAATCAACAACCTCAACCGGTTTTTCTTCCTGCTTCGAACCAACCAGACTTGGGTGGGCATCGGCTATGATGTGCGTCCCACCACCTACGGCTACGGCCAGCTCTATCGTTATTTGAGTGTCCCAACCAATCAAAATGCCGGCGCGCTGGATTTCGGCTTCACCAGCGCTGGCTGGGAGGATAAAACCTTGAATCTGCTGGTGGATGGCGTGGTGCGCATGGACGTGCGCGCCTATGATACCAATGGTTTGGAATATGCTTCGCCCATGCTGTTCACCAACCAGCATTTGCCGGCCTACCTCGAAATTGATCTGGGCGTGTTGGAAGCGGATACCGTCAAGAAACTGCAAGCGCGTCCGCCAACCGAAGTGCTCAACTATCTCACGAATTCCCCCCTGAGTGCCGGGCGGGTCCACTTGTTTCGTCAACATATTTCTATCATCAGTGATAGCGCCAACCAATGAGCAACTCTCGTAACATCCTATCGCCCCCCCCCCGTAGCCGTCGACGTAAGGAGACGGACCCTTCCGCAATCTCCCCAAGGGAGACGATCCAGGTGAGGGAGAACGGAGCCTCAGACCTTTCCCAACCCGTTAAATTCACAACCACTCTCAGCCACGCGGCCTCACCCTGTGCTATCCCCCATTCCGCACTCCGCATTCCGCACTCCGCATTCCGCGGTGGCCAACGCGGCGTGGCCTTGGTCATCACGCTCATCCTGCTTTCCATCATCACCTTCCTTTCGGTCACCTTCCTGATGGTGTCGCGGCGCGAGCGCGGGGCCGTTACTCAATCCGGTAGCTTGACGATCGCCGAGGCGGGTGCCACCACCGCCCGCGAGCGGGCCATTTCGGAGATTGTCTCCCGCATGATGTCGGAAACCAACCTGCAGGCAATGTACTTGGTGATTTCCACCAATATTGATATCCAAACCAATGTGGCGGCGAACACCGCCTGGACGAACCTGTTTCTCGATCCCCGCCCGCCGGTGTTCATTACTCGCGGCAATCCGGCAACGACGACCTTTCCGTTTTACCTGGATTTAAACCGCAACAGCCAGTACGAACAAACCTTGGGTGATTTGCCGGGCGATCCGGAATGGATTGGCGTCAAGGCGAGTTCCAACCCGAACCTCGATCACTCCAAGGATAATCCCTTCCTGCTTCGGTACGCCTATCTCGCCCTGCCGGTGGGCAAAATGCTGGATGCGAACGCGATCCACAATCATAGCAAAACGAATTTGTGGGTGCCAGCGCCTCCTTCCGGGCTCTCGCTTGGCTGGCCGATAACCAACGGCTATATGCGCAACCAGGGCGTGGGTTCCTGGGAATTAAACCTGGCCGCCATGCTGGTGGACTTGAACCAGAACATCTGGCCGCCCTGGGGGGTGGGACTCACCAATTATAATTATGAGACCAACCTGAATCAAACCAGCTCGGGTTTGGCGTTTGATGATGCGCAGGCCATCCTCAATTACCGCTATGCCACCAATAGCCTCACGTTGATGGCGGTCACCAATTACTTGAACGTCACCAATGTCCCTTATGTGTTCACCAACGCCGACCAGTTTGACAATTTGGGCAACGGACCGTATCAGGTGGGCGTGCAGTTGCAGGATATGGACCGGTTTTTCCCGAGCCCCATGGTGGATTGGCCGGGGCATCCCTGGCCGGGCGGGCTTAGCACCAACCAGTTTTTCACGATTTCCGATTTCTTTGACGCCACCAAAACTTCCCCGGGGTTTGTTGGCCGCTTAAAGCTGGCAGGCTCACGGACCAATGATTATGACCGCTACTCGTTGTATCGCCTGATCTCCCAACTCGGCACCGAGTGCCGGGCCATTGCGGATCAGGGGAACATGCACCTGAATTATGAGAATTACGATAGCGGCCAGAATGCCTATCTGCTGAGTCATGCCACCAATCTTTACGATTGGAGTTCCTATGATTTCTTCATGCACGCGGCCAACCTACTCATCCAGGACCGGCCCTACCTGACCAATGTGGGCATCGCCCGGGTCAGCGATATCATGATCTATCCCACTAACCAGTACACCCCCGAGATTCACCAATTGCTCCAGTTGACGGCGAACCTTTATGACTCCACGCGGTATGATACCGATGATGATCGGAATCCGCATTACCCCACCGTGTTCCGTCCTCGTTTTCGCGTGTCGGGTGGCAATATTTACCTCAGTGATTACGTGGAAGCGCCGACCAATTCCATCCTGGCTTATCCCATTTACGACATGGACAGCGCTGATCCCACAGAGGGTCGTCCAGCGCTGATGACGCATACAAATACCGCAACCGTCTGGGGGATTCCCGCGCTTGTTGGCGCTCGCAAAGGCTATCCCAATTTCAACGAATTCTCGCTGGAAACCTATATCAGTATCACGCGTAAATTGGTACTTCGGAGAGGGACCATACCACCTTACGTCAAAAACGCGATTGATAAAACCAATGCGATGTACATTCTGAGCATCACGAATAACACCGTTGGAGTGGAGGGATGGAATTCCTATCGGGAGGCGACCAATCGCTATCCGCGCGGGTTGGCGATGTATGTGACTAATTATACCACCATGGTGCTTTCCAATGCGAGCTTGGGATTAATCTATAACCCGCTGATGAGTCCTTTGCTCAGTAATGATTTTTACATTCCCGGTCCATTGAGCCTTGTTCCTGCCAAATACCCAACCAACACAGCGGTACGGTATCCGACAAATTTGCAAGCGGGTTGGTATGCCACCAATTTTGGCACACTCACACGTAATTTTACCTATATTAGCAACTACACGTATTATCCCAATTCCTCGTTCCCTTATTTCCATTCTACGAGGATCAACGATGGCTTTGAACAGTTGGCGAGCGATGCGTTTCCAAAAGTGGACTGGTTTTTAATCGTTTCCAGCAAGGTGCGTTATATTTTGGTGGACACCAATCAAAACCGGGTGGTGGATTATGCCAACCTCAAGGGGTTGGACACGGTTATTGATATTGGCAAATCCCTCACCGATATTCGGTCTAGACCTTTTTATACGCCTTGGCTTGCTGGAGCGTTAGATCCGTTCCCTGATGCATACGATTTCCCGCAAGGGATCGAGAACCAGATCAAAATGTCGGCGGGCATAGCGAAGTCTGACGCTTGGTGGCCCGCTTCCAAGGCAAAAAAAATAGAGATTGCCAACTTCTGTACGTTTTTGGGTTTACCGCCAGGAGACACCCAAGCCACGATGAACTCGGCCACCAACCAGTATTATCAGGCGCCGCTTACGCCTACCATCCGGCTTTACCACCGAAGTTCCTGGCAGGTCAATGATCCGCTGGTGCATGCGATGCCGTGGGATTTGTGTGATGAAGGGACCAACGCCTATACCATGACGCTCGTGCTGCCCCCGGGTAAAGACGCGCGTGTTTTTTCTAACTTGGGCAAAACCAATTTTGCCTATCGTCCGTGGGGAGTGCTGAAAAGTTATTCCGCAAGTGACGGTGCGGGTGGCAATGACCCATTCAAGCGGGACCGGCGAGTAAAAGATCCGCTCGTCCGGGGCTCGGATGACTGGCAGTTCCCACACGCCAAGTACGCCAACATTGGCTGGCTGGGTCGGGTGCATCGTGGGACGCCATGGCAGACGGTCTATCTGAAACCGGAAGCAATTGATGGTAATGACTGGGTCCAATGGGCGTATGCTTTGGCCACCCATCCGACCAATGATTGGCGGTTGCTGGATTTGTTCACGGTGGCCCAGCATCCGAATGCCACGGTGGGTTTGATGCCTGTCAACCAGACCAACGTGGCCGCCTGGTCTGCCACCCTTAGCGGGGTGTTTGTTTTTACCAATGAATTGGTGGATACGATTTTGAATCCCAGTGCGGGTGATCCGCAATCGCCAGACGCCGTTGGGGCGATGATTCCGCATTATCGGATGTACACCAACGAAGTGATGATCCAGCCAGGGTCAGCCCAAGTGCAATTCATTGTGGACGGCATCAGCCGGGTGCGTAACACGCTGCCCAACCAGCGCTTCACCCGGGTCAGCGAGCTGCTGCTGGTGCCGGAGTTTACGGTGCTGTCGCCGTTCATCAACACCAACTCTGCTACCCAACTGGGTTACGGTATCAGCGATCAGGTCTATGAGTGCCTGCCGGAAAAAATCATGTCCCTGTTGCGGATGGAGGAGTCGCGCTACGTCATCTATGCGTGGGGCCAGGCGCTCAAGCCGGCGGCCAATTCGATCCAGATCGGCGTGCCCCCCGGCGACCCGCGCTTCAAACTGTGTACCAATTATCAGATCACTGCGGAAATGGCCACGCGCACGGTATTGCGCGTCGAGGACGTGGGAATTAATACCAATGAATTCAAGCCCAAAGTGATCATTGAACGCTTTAACGTGCTGCCGCCGGATTGATATGCGAACACGCATCAACATTATAACTGAATAAATTTATGGATCGCCGAACTCGAATTTGGTTTTTGACCAGCCTGGCCTTGTTTGTGGCCGCCTGGTGTTTCTGGCAATGGGGCAATGACCGGCAGGCCCGCCTGGTCAGTCATCCGCCCGACTCCACCGCCACACCTCCTGCCGCCAATCGGCTTGCCAAGGGCGCGGTATCCTCTGTGCCAGCCCCAACCAATGGGGTGGCTAAACCCAGGGCATTCCCGGCCAACCAGGACCCCCAGTTCCCCTATCGCCTGGCCAATACCAGCCAGACCATGGACCAATTGGTTCACAACGACCATGCCATCTTGCTCCGCAATGCGCTGGTGGATACCACCCTCAAAGCGACCATCAAGATTCCTGAAGTATTGAAGTCGAATGGCGATCCGGGGCGTTACGTCGTGCAGGCCCGAGGGCAACTCAATGACACCTTTCGCTCCGCGTTAAAGGCGGTTCATGCGGAAATTGTCTGCTATATTCCCAACAATGCGTATCTGGTGCAGATGGCCGCTGACGGCGCCAAGAGCCTGGCCATGCAGCCCATGGTGCAGTCCGTCCTCCCGTGGGAACCGTATTATAAGTTGGAGTCGCACCTGTTGGCGGCGGTATTGGATAACCAGCCGCTGCCCGGCAATCCCAATTTTAATCTGGTGCTTTTTCCCGGCCAGCGTCAGGCGGCCAACGACCTGTTGAAACAAACCGGCGCCGAATCGCTGGGCGAGCAGCGTACCCCCTTTGGGCAGATGCTGGTGATCAAAGTGCATCCCGCCCAACTCGCCACTCTGGCGCGGAACCCGCTGGTGCAAGCCATCGAATTGAACCATGCACGCAAACCGGTCAACGACATTGGCCGTCAGTACACGGGTGTGTCCACGAACACCACCCTGGCCTCGCCAGCCGGCAATTATAAAAATCTTACGGGCAACGGCGTGAGCGTCAGCATTAATGATACCGGGGTGGACTCCGCGCATCCGGATTTAGCGGGGCGGGTTGATGGGTTGCTGGTGGATTTTGACGGCCACGGCACGCATGTGGCCGGCACCATTGCCGGCAATGGCTCGCAATCCGGCACGATCAACACGAAATTTATCCCCGGTTCCGCCACGAATGGCGCGAACTTCCGGGGGATGGCGCCTGCGGCCCGGCTCTTCTGCCAGAGCATATTTTTTAATTCGGATACGACCATGCAGGAAAATGCCGCGCTGACCAATGCGCTGGTCTCGAATAATAGCTGGGGCTATACCGGGTCCAGCGACTATGATTTTGCGTCTGCCAGTTATGACGCCGCCGTGCGCGATGCTCTGCCCGGGATGCCCGGCGAGCAGGCGATTACCTATGTGTTCGCGGCGGGGAACGAGGGCTTGGGTGACGACAATGGCACCGGTGGCGTGTCAGGCACCATCATTTCTCCGGCCACGGGCAAAAACGTTATCACGGTGGGAGCCACTGAGGAGCAACGCTATATCACCAACCTCCTCACGTTCCGCAACATGACCGATAGCAAAAATCAAGTTGCCGGTTTTTCGAGCCGCGGCAATGTGGGGATTGGCATCGAGGGCTTGACCGGACGATTCAAGCCGGACGTAGTGGCGCCGGGAACCTTTGTGCTGTCGTGTCGCGCCTCCGCATGGGTGCCGCCCGCCACGAATATTATCACCCGTATCATCAATTTCCCTCGCCGGGTGGTGCCTAACACCAATGATTACATCAACAATGTGTATGTGCCGCTCGGTGGAGTGAGCTTGGGTGTCTATTGTTTGCCGAATGCCATGACCATTGGGCCGCTCGATCTCACGGTCAATATTTACGATACCAATCCGCCGGCGGTCATGGTCAGCGGCAATAATTCCTGCCTTGCCGATACGACCGGACGCGATAATCGCACTTGGGTTTACAAAATCCACAATAACAATCCGAATACCAATGCATATTTTGATTTGCGAATCGCCATCACCTACACCAATTACGATCCGTTGCTCATTCAGCATAACGTGCTGGATGATACTTTGAAGCCGTGGTACCGCTTCGAGACTGGCACGAGCATGGCGACCCCCATGGTTTCCGGCCTGTGCGCCCTGTTTCAGGAATATTTTCAAACCCGGTTTGGACACACCAACAGCCCGGCTCTGAACAAGGCGCTCCTGGTCAATGCCGCCCGCTCCTTTGACAGTTATTCGCTCAGTGATGTGTTGACGGCCAATGCCGCCGGTGACTCGATCAATTACCAAGGCTGGGGGGCCGCCAACATCACCAACGCGCTGCCGATGAACATGGGGTCCGTGATCGAACAGAGCAGTAACACCGTCCTCCAGACGGGTGATTCCCTCACCTATAATGTCACGGTGGGGTCCACCGGTTCCAATATCCCGGTGCGGTTCACCCTGGTCTGGACCGATCCGCCTGGCAACCCCATGGCCTCCCTCAAACTGGTGAACGATCTGGACCTGGTTGTCTCGGACGGCACCAACGTTTATTACGGTAATAATTTCGAGGGGAATTTTTGCGCGGGCATTTCCTCGCTCGTCCTCACCAACCTGGCCCTCACCAATCAGGTTCCCGATTATGGCGATAAAATCAACAACGTCGAAAACGTCTTCATCGAGAAACCTGGCGTCAGCACCTTCGCCGTCACGGTGCGTGCCCGCCGCGTGGCCGTCAACGCCGTGAATTCCAACACCAACACCATCGGGCAGGATTTCGTGCTCGTGGTGTCGGCGGGGGATGCCTCGACTAATTCGATCACGATCAGCAGCCCCGGCCTGATCAACTCTCCGCTGGCGCCGCTGGTGTCGGTCGAGAGCGGTGTCCCGCTGCTGCACCAGCGCATTGGCGCGCATCCCCCGCTGCTATATCCCGATGGCATTCAGAACGGGGTTCTCGCGCAGTGGAACTTTTATGTGTTCACCAATTCCCCCACGAACAGTATTGATTTCACGAATGTGGCCTTCTTCACCTTCATGCCGCCCAACCTTTCCCGCTGGCGCAACAAGGAGGCGGACATTGACCTGTATGTTTCCCAGGACTCGGCGCTCACCAACCTGAATCCCGGGACGCTCTCTAGCGCTTATAAAGCGGTCGGACGCGGCGGTACGGAATATATCACCTTTATTAATTCCTCGCCCGGTCAGGTCTATTACGTCGGCGTCAAAGCCGAGGATCAGATGGGTGCCGAGTACGGCTTTTATGCCCTCGCCACCAACCAGCCGTTTGACCAGACCAATGATGACGGCAGTGTGCTGGTTTTCGGGTCGGGTGGATTCATCCCGGATGGCACCCCGGACAAACCAGGGCAGACTAATTTCTTCGCCCTCATGACGCGTGACCTGAATATCAAGCGGGTGGTGGTCACCAACACCTTCTCCGGCGATTCCAGCCAGAATTTCGGCGATATTCTTGCTTACCTCACGCATCCGGGCGGGGCGGGTTCGCCAAGCGGACCAGTGAATGGGGACTCGACTGTTACGGAATGGACGAACGAGCAGTTTGCTGTTTTATCGGCGCATACGTTTGTTACGAATTCACCTTACGCACCAGGTTTCAATGCGCCGGTGACTTATACGATGGTGTACGATGATAGTGACGAAATGGATATTCCCATGCCGCCCAGTTCACCGACCGATCCACCCGGCAGTCTGAACCGCTTCATTAACGAACAAGCCCAGGGGGTCTGGATGGTTACAGCCGAGGATAACGCCCCCACCCATGTGAGTTCGCTGGTCAATTGGGTGCTCAAATTTGAGCCGAACATTCAGTTGACCAATGACGCCAGCCAATTGTACACCCGGCGCATTCGACCTTTGGGCTTCCAAACGTATTCGTTTTTTGTGCCGCCGGGCGTCACCAATCTGACGGTGTGGATCTATGATAACGCCAATCCGCTCGAGTTGTACATCCGTCGGGGTGCTCCGGCCACGCGTGTCCTTTATGATAAGATGCGCGTCGTTCCTTCCGGCGGCGGTTCCTTGAGCGTGGGCATTTATGACACCCCGCCGCTGAGCCCGGGCCTCTACTATGTTGGCGTCTATAATCCCAACACCGTGGAGGTAACGTACAAGATTGGTGTGGAACTCGATTGGGCCTTGTCTGCCAATTTCACCATGTTCACCCCCACGTATCCGACCAACGCGATGGCGATCATGGATGATACCATCACCAACTCCTATATCTTTGTGCCCGTCAATCAGCAGATCGCTGATGTCATGGTGGACGTGCGGGCGGATCATCCACGCCTCTCCGATCTGTCGTTGCACTTGGTCAGCCCCACCGGCACCCGGCTGATGTTGTTTGAGAATCGCGGTGGTTGGAGTGCGACCAATATGGGATCGGTCACCTACTATACTAACTGGCTCTCGCCAACCACGCCTTCTGGAACGGCCAAGCCGGATACCAACAGTATCGCTGTTAATCAAAATAGCGGATATTTAATCATTAATTATCAATTCTTCGGCATTCCTGATGATATAGACGTGTACCTATATGGAATAAATATCTTCTCTCGTCATGGTGTTTCCGGCGGCGGCACGTTCATGGTGCCGTTTACCGCGCCTATCATTCCAACTACCATAGACATTGTAATGAATCAGAGTGGAGGAAATTCGGGGACGGCATGGAATTATCAGCCTGCAATCGCAACTCTAAAGTATAACTATTTAACGTTTACCGAGAACACCAACCTGGCGCGGCTGCCGATTAAATTTGTCCCGCCGCCATTTGACCCGCCGTTTAAACCGGCGCTCACCAACCGGTTGTACGTGCTGCCGGAGGAACCGATGAAGGCGGTAGTGGGGGAGACGGCGTTTGGCTGGTGGCGATTGGAAGTCTGGGATAACCGCGCCGGGAATCCCTCCACCAACGCCTTTTTACAGGAATGGAATTTGCATCTCGCGCTCGTGAACCTGAACCCGCTGGCCACTCCGTTGACCAACCGGGTGGATTACACCATGACCCTGCTGCCTAACCAGATCTGGTATTTCATGGCCGACATGCCCGTCACCGCCCAGTTTGCCACCAATACGCTCATCGGCAGTAGTGCCAGCAGCCGGATGGACCTGTGGTTCAACCAGGCCGGGTTGCCGGATGGCTCCCAAGTCTTGCTTACCAACGTCCCGGCCGGCGTGTCCACTCTGGACAACCAGGGGTTGAGTGTCCCGCAGGTCGCTCCTGGCCAGCGCTATTTCCTCGCGGTCACGAATCGTGCCGCGACCAATGAGACGTTTACCATCCGCGTGGATTTCGATATCCCGGTTTATTTGCTCACCACGAATGCGCCCGTTACCCATGCGGTCGCGCCGTACCCGGCGATTGACTATTATCAATTGGATGTCCCGACCAACATGGCCTCCATGGTGGTGGAGACCGTCAATGCCAACGGGGATGTGGCCCTGCTGCTCTCGCAGGCCATCACCTATCCAGACCTGTGGCGCTATCAATACATCTCCGACAATCTCGGCACCAATGACGAACAAATTGTTGTCCCGTATCCTCGCGCTGGCCGGTGGTATGTCGGCGTGGCGAATCATGATACCAATGCGGTGACCTATACGCTCAGAGTGACGTTTGTGTCGTCCACCTCACTCTCGGCCTCGTTATACCAAGGTAAACTGTTGCGGTTCGTCGGCGCCCCGGCGTATCGGGTGGCCAATCACAGTATGGCCCTGAGTTTCGAGGCCCGCATTGGCTTTAACTATACCATCCAGGTGTCGTCCAATCTCACGGACTGGCAGACGCTCACCAATCTGCGGGCCAACCAGGTGAACGCCGTCTTCCTGGACCCGACGCCGCGGCTACGCCAGAAATACTATCGGATTACCCCCACGCCATAACTGGCGGGGAAAACTGTTCCAGCACACCCATCGTACCGCAGGTTTCCAAACCTGCCGTGTCGCCGACTTCCCAGTCGGCAGACCGT
>JBAXGN010000097.1 GCA_037139415.1 Verrucomicrobiota bacterium
ACCCACGGATAAAAAAATCACCGAAAACAGTTGCAAAAATTAACACCGTTGCTGGCGGAAATCGGTTATGAGCGACGCAACGGTTACGCCTGGTACGGTAATTGGCCCGCCGCGCTGCTGGATAAAGAGTATCCCGCGTGGAAGCGAACCAAAAGCAAGTGAATCCATCCTGTCTGCAGAAACATTTAACAAAACCTTGACCGGCGCGGCATAGAAATCAACGGCTGACGGCAGGTTGCAGGGTAATGGTACCGCCGTTGGGCACAGCATCGAATAGCAACTGCCCTTTTGCCGCCAGGCGGACGGTGCGATTGGTGCCCTGAACGATACCGCATTGTTGCCAGGCGGCTGGCACCGCCGTAATGAGGGTCAAGGGAGCATCGTAGAGTTGTGCGGCGGCGGCGCTTGTGAGTTCCAATCGGAGGCTCCGTTCACTGGCGTCCAACACGCGCACTTTGGCGGTAGCCTGCTCCGTGGCGTATTTATGCATGGAGATGTGATCGGTGATCCACAACTGACCCGCATCACGCCGCTCCTTCAAGGCGTCGAGCAGCGGCAGGAAGACATCTTGCTTTAGCGCCCAGAAATCCTGGTAACTCCAATTCGGTTTGATGCGTTCGACGCCGTGAATGACCAGGTATTCCATGCCGTTGGTAGCGATGGCGCGATCCGCCAACGCCAGCATTTCAGCAGTAGTCTTGAGGTGATAGACAGCACCATGGTTTTTGAAGTCCGGTCGGCTGATCAAATGATTCTTTTCCAACAGTTGCTGCGTCTCGACCGGTGTCAGGTTCCAGGTCTTGACGCCAGGCATGCCCCAGGAGATCAGGCGTGGTTCGTTCCCCGGCACCATGCGCAAGATCGCGCGATTGCACTCGGTGATTTCACGGTCAGCATCCGCCACGTTGGTCGCGCCTTGATGCGTCATGGTATGATTGCCATAGACCATACCCTGCCGCCATAAGTTGGTTTCCCATTCCCCGCTGAATTTCTTGTATTCGCCTTTGCCGGGATTGATGTAAAAAGTGGCGGTCATCCCGCGTTTGAGCAATTCCGGCACGGCGACCTGCCAATGGCTGGGCCAGCTATCGTCGAACATCAGCAGAAACGCGGCTTTCCGATCATCTTTCCACCGGGCGACCCGGGTGCTTCCCAGTGGCTCAGGCTCAGCCAAACAGGACACGCTTGAGCACAGCCAACAAAGACCAAGTCCAGCAACCAGCAACCGATGGTGGACGCGCTGCAAACTTGTCTTCCCGCAAAACTGTAAAATCCGTTTGATCATTTTATGCCTTTTCGCCGCTGACCAACAGCGTTTCAAAATGCGGCGGCTGTTCTTCCACGGCCACCCGCTGCACTTCGATGTGTTTGAAGCCAGCCAACTCCATCCATTGATGCAATTCCGCCTCGGTAAAACCCAGCCAGCGATCCCCGTACAATTCCCGGGCCTGTTCAAATTTATGCGCGAGCAAATCCAGAATGAACACCTGCCCGCCCGAACGAAGGATGCGGAACGCGCTGGCGATGGCGTTGGCGGGAGTAACCGCGTGATGCAGTGCCTGGCTCAGGATGACCAAATCCACGCTGGCTGGCACAATGGGCGGATTTTCCAGATCGCCCAAACGGAATTCCAAATTCTTCAACCCGTTCTTTTTGGCTTTGCGCGCCCCGAACGCCACCATTTTCTCCGAGTTATCCACGGCAATAATGCGCTTGCAACGGCGGGCCAGCAATTCGCTCAACAACCCTTCGCCCGACCCCAGATCCGCCACTTCCAAGGGCGGCATGATGCGGAGCAGCAGTTGGCCGAACGCCTGCCACGAGCGTCCTGGACCGTAGCTGCGATCAAAACGCCCCGCCACCTGGTTGAAATACAGCTTATCCTGTTGCTGCCGCAACCCCAGGATGCGTTTGCGGTTTAATTGATCGGCGGCATGTTCCGGCGTCTCCGTGGCGCCTTGCACCGCGATGCGGAAGAACTCCTGCGTCGCAACGTCCGCGCTGGCATTGGCGCGGTAGAACGTTCGTTTTCCATCGCGCCGGGATTCCAGGAAGCCGGTTTCCTGTAACTGCCCCAGATGCGTGGAGATACGCGACTGCCCCAGGTGAGTGATTGCCTGAAGTTCCTGCACAGAGAGTTCCTCCCCCTCAAGCAAGGCGAGAATGCGCAATCGGGTGGGGTCCGAAAGCGCGCGCAATGATTTCAAAGTGGAGAACATACGTTAAATAACAGTCCGGCTCATTCGCATTTCAGCCGTTCCCCCCGAATATTTTCATAAAAACAAGGTTGACGACTTGCAAAATGTATATATCATCCTATCTTGATACGTCAATATGTTGTTTTGACAAAACGTTAAACTAAAAAATATATACTCATGAGCAGACGCTTTATCTTCTCGTCCGAGTCCGTTGGCGAAGGCCATCCGGACAAGGTGTGCGATACCATTTCAGATTACGTGCTGGACGCGTGTCTGACGCAAGACAAAAACAGCCGCGTGGCTTGCGAAACCTACGCCAAGAGCAATGTCGTGGTCGTTGGTGGTGAAATCACCACCAAGGCCAAACTGGACTTTGTGGACATTGCCCGCACCGCCATTCGCGATATCGGCTACACCCACGATGACGATGTGTTCCACGCAGACAAAGTCTTCGTGCTGAATATTGTCACGAAGCAAAGCCCGGACATCGCCCAGGGCGTGGATGCCCGCGCGGCGGAAGGCAAGAAGAAGGCGGAACAAGGCGCTGGCGACCAAGGCCTGATGTTCGGCTATGCCTCGAATGAAACCCCGGAATTGATGCCGGCCCCCATCATGTTCGCGCACCGTCTGGGACGTGAACTCACGCGAATCCGCAAGGCCGGTGGCGCGGCCTGGCTGCGTCCGGACGCCAAGAGCCAGGTATCCATTGAATATGTGGATGGCAAGCCAACCCACGTCACCAACGTGGTGGTTTCCACCCAGCACTCCGCGGACGTGAAGCATTCCGTCATCGAAGACTTTATCATCAAGAACGTCGTCAAGAAAGTCATCCCGGCGGAAATGCTGACGAAAGAGACCATCTATTTGATCAACCCCACCGGTCGGTTCGTCGTCGGCGGACCGCAGGGCGACACCGGGTTGACCGGGCGCAAGATCATTGTGGACAGCTACGGCGGCATGGGCCGTCACGGCGGTGGCGCGTTCAGCGGCAAGGATCCGTCCAAGGTGGATCGCAGCGCCGCGTACATGGGGCGTTATGTGGCCAAGAACATTGTGGCTGCCGGTCTGGCGCAACGCGCTGAAATCCAATTTGCCTATGCCATCGGTTATCCTGACCCGGTTTCCGTGTCCGTAGATACCTTTGGCACCGGCGTCATCAGCGACGAGCAGATCACGGCGGCGGTTTGCCAGGTGTTCAGCTTCAAGCCGGCGGACATCGTGAAGCAATTGAACCTGCTCCGACCGATCTATGCCAAGACGACCAATTACGGTCACTTCGGCAAGACGGATGACAAAGACCTGACCTGGGAAAAGACGGACAAAGTCGCCGCGCTGAAGAAGGCCGCGAAATAAGTTCAATCGAATATTATGAAGAAGAAAACTTCCGCTAAAAAGACGGATTTCAAGGTCCGCGACTTGGCCCTCGCCGAATGGGGCCGCAAAACCATCGAGGTCTCCGAGCATGAAATGCCCGGCCTGATGGCCATCCGCGCCAAATACGGCCCGCAAAAGCCGCTCAAAGGCGTGCGCGTCACCGGGTCATTGCACATGACCATCGAGACCGCCATCCTGATCGAGACGCTGGTGGAACTCGGTGCCAACGTGCGTTGGGCCAGTTGCAACATCTTCTCCACCCAGGATCATGCCGCCGCCGCGATTGCCGCCGCCGGCATCAGCGTGTTTGCCTGGAAAGGCGAATCGCTCGAAGAATATTGGGATTGCACCCTGGACGCCCTCACCCATCCCGGCATGAAGGGCCCCCAACTGATTGTGGACGACGGCGGCGACGCCACCCTCCTCATTCACAAGGGATTTGAACTGGAAAACGGCAGCGACTGGGTGAACTCCGCCAGCGGCAGCCACGAAGAACAGGTCATCAAGGACCTCCTCAAGCGCGTAGCCAAGGAACGCCCTGGGTTCTGGCATGAAGTGGTCAAGGACTGGAAAGGCGTTTCGGAAGAAACCACCACCGGCGTGCATCGCTTGTACCAGATGCTCGAAGCCGGCAAACTGCTGGTCCCCGCGATCAACGTCAACGACTCCGTCACCAAATCCAAATTCGACAACCTCTATGGTTGCCGCGAATCCCTGGCGGACGGCATCAAGCGCGCCACGGACGTCATGGTGGCCGGCAAGGTCGCCTGCGTGTGCGGTTACGGCGATGTCGGCAAAGGCAGCGCGCATTCGCTGCGCGGCTTTGGCGCCCGGGTCATCGTCACGGAAATTGACCCCATCAACGCCCTTCAGGCGGCGATGGAAGGGTTTGAAGTCGCCCCGATCGAGGACACCCTCGGCACTGCCGACCTGTACGTCACCTGCACTGGCAACTGCGACATCATCACCTTGGAGCACATGCAGAAGATGAAGGATCAAGCCATCGTCTGCAACATTGGTCACTTTGACAATGAAATCCAGGTGGACCGCTTAAACACTGCCAAGGGCGTCAAGAAACTGAACATCAAACCGCAGGTGGACAAATACACCTTCGCGGGTGGGAACAGCATCTACATGCTGGCGGAAGGCCGGCTCGTGAACTTGGGTTGCGCCACTGGCCATCCCAGCTTCGTTATGTCGAACTCCTTCACCAATCAGTGCCTCGCCCAACTGGACCTTTGGAAAACCAGGGAAACCAGCAAAATCGGCGTGTATCGTTTGCCCAAGAAACTGGACGAAGAAGTGGCCCGCTTGCACCTGGAAAAGATCGGCGTGAAACTGACCAAGCTGACCAAGAAGCAGGCCGATTATATCGGCGTGCCCGTGGAAGGCCCGTACAAACCGGAACACTACCGGTATTAATTAACAAGGTTTACACAATCAAATGCAATCGAAAGGCGGACGGGCAACCGTCCGCCTTTTCCTTTGCCCGGAATTCTCAATGCGTCATGGATGAGTTCCGGTCCTTTCGCCTTTCTGATCCCAACCGATTCCTCGGTCAGGCGCGCCTGCAAGCCGCCACAGTCAGCGTGGAGTGACCTCGTCAGGGCCATTCACAACCCGATCAGAATTGTCAGGCGGCAGTGGGTGTCACATTAGTGATCCGGCTGCCAATTTTTCCTTTCCAGACATTCAAACCTGACCGATAATCCTCTGCATCAGCTTTACAAAAAAATAAGCACTATGAAAAAAACAGTCTCCAGACGCAGTTTTTTGCAGTCATCCACCTTGATGGCTGCCTCGGTGGCGACCTTGCCAGCCTTCAGTCTATTCGCTGCCACCAAACCGGGCAAGAACCGTGCCAACGCCCCAGTGGTTACCGCCCCAAATGAGCGCATGCGGTTCGGCTGTATTGGCAATGGCAATATGGGGCGCGGCGATGCTGCCAACGCCAAACGCTATGGCGACATTCTCGCGCTGTGCGACACGGATCATTCACGCTCGGAAACCCTGAACAAAACCCTGGCGGAAGGCAAAGCAACCATTTACGAAGATTACCGGAAGCTGTTGGAACGAAAAGATATCGAAGCCGTAACTATCAGCACCCCGGATCATTGGCATACCAAGATCGCCATGGATGCCATGCGTGCCGGCAAGGATGTTTATTGCCAGAAACCATTAACCTTGACCATTGATGAAGGAAAACAGCTTTGCCGGGTAGTGAAGGAAACCGGGCGGGTATTGCAAGTAGGTACCCAACAGCGCAGCGAATATCGCAATATGTTTCTCACGGCCGTGGCCATGGCGCAGGAAGGCCGCATCGGCAAGCTCAAACGGGTGGTTTGTGTCATTGGGAACGGCCAAAAAGGCGGCCCATTTCCGGCGGCCACTCCACCGCCCGGGCTGAATTGGGATTTGTGGCTGGGGCAAGCGCCCAAGGTCGATTATCGCAAGGAGCGTTGCCATGGGACCTTCCGGTGGTGGTTTGAATATTCAGGCGGCAAGATAACCGATTGGGGCGCGCATCATGTAGATATCGCCCAATGGGCCATTGGCATGGAAAACAGCGGCCCCAGTTCCGTGGAGGTGGTTTCCAACGAGATGCCGGTACCGATGAAAAACGGCTATCCCACCAGAGATGACTCCTATAACACGTCGTTTTCCTTTGCCGTCCGGTGCCTGTTTCCCAATGGCATTGAATTATTGATCACCAGCAATCACACGGATGCAGTGATGGATGGCAAGAATGGCATCGTCTTCGAGGGAGAAAAAGGCAAATACTTTGTCAGCCGCCAGGTGTTGCAGGGCGAACCGGTGGATGCCCTCAAACAAAATCCCATCGCCGACAGCACGCTGATTAAGCTTCGCAAAGGCAAACCGATTAATGATACGCACATGGGCAATTTCGCCGCTTGCATCAAGGATCGCTCCCTGCCTGCCTCGGACGTTTTTACCCACCATCGCATTATTACCACCTGTCACCTGGCCAACATCGCCATGCGGCTGGGACGCAAATTAAACTGGGATCCCAAGAGCGAGCAATTCGTTGGCGATGCCGAAGCCAACACCTTTCTTTCGCGTCCGCAGCGCAAAGGTTACGAGACGGTATAAACGCGCATTTTTGCGGATCGGCAAGTTGAGTTTAACCGCGAATTGCACGGATGGGAATTGCCACAAAAGAACGGGAAAACAATATTCTCCCAGCCTCGTTGATTGACGACTGTTATTCAGGCAAGTTCTTATCGTTCACAATCAGTGCGACGCTGCGGGCAAATGGATGGGGCTCACCGTCGCCGCCGGAAACGCGCCGCCGCCATCAAGCCCAGTGCCAGCAGCCCCAGGCTTCCCGGTTCGGGCACGGGTGTCACCAATAAATTATCAGCCATGAAGATCGGCCCCCAATCTCCGCCGGTGGGTGGCGGCGCGTCGTAGTGAACCACCACACTGTTGAATCCTTGCAGGGAACTGAACCCCAAGGTTGCTGATGGCCACGTGCCTGGCGGGTCTGCCGTGGCCGAGCTTGTCCCGACCAGGGAGCCGTCCATGTAGGCCGTGACCCGCATACGGGCCGAGGAATCGCAGGCGTATTCCTCCGGCGCGTAGAGGATCGAAAAATCACTCAGCGGCTGGGAGAAACTAATCAGAAGATCCGCGGCAAATACGCTGTTGGGATAAATGCATGCGCCAGAGAAGCCGGCCGGCGTGAATCCCAATGTGTTCGCGGCTTGAATCGAAAAACCCTGGCCGGTGGCCGAGAATTGGGCGGTGATGCTGTCCACCGTTAAGTTCAACGGCAGTGACGAGTGGATTGGGGCGTTGTCGAAATCAAACAGCACGCTGGCTGCCGGGGCTTGCACGGTGAGGAAGCCGAGTAGTGCGAGAGTCACTGGGATTCGTGTTTTCATAGCTGAATTTCCTTTATGGTTGGTGATATGGATTCACTGAATGCGTCATGGAAAATATGGGCTTATTTGTTCTTCAGGAGAGCACCTTTTTCTTCCCGTTCCGCCTGCGCTATGGCGGCGGCCTGCACGGCGGATTTTTGCTCGGTGGTGAGGATAACTTCGAGGCGCTGGGCAAGTTCGGTTTTGATGGTTTCCTGCAAAGTCTGGCGCAGTTGGGTGGTTTTGGCCTCATCCCCTTTGGCCTGCGCCATCACTGGCTGCAAGGTTTGGACCGCCGCCTGTTGCGCTTCTTCCGCGGCGTTCTGGATGCGGCCGACGAGCGCTTTCTGTTGTGGGGTTAGGATCTCAGCCACGGCTTGGCGCAGTTTTTCCCGGGCTTCTTCGTATTGCTTTTGGTAGGCGGCCCGCTCCTCCTTGGAGGCGTCCGGGTTCTGCTTCAACTTTTGTCCGGTGGCACGGAGGTCACTGTTATCTGCAATTTCCTGGCGGGCCTTTTGCAGGTCGAGTTTCTGGTCATCCGTGAGCAGCAGCGCGGCAACAATGCCGGGATACCAGCGGTCCAAGGCGAAAGGCATTTTACCCTTCATGGTGAAGAACAGTTCACTGCCGGGCAAACCGGGCGGCTTTTTAAATTGCGCCCCTGCGGAGGTGGCGACACTCACCAGCAGCATCAGGGTCAAGCTGAGGATAGACTTATTCATTGGTGGCGAACCTACGTCCACCTAAGTGGGGAATCAAGCGTGAATTTTTGCGGTGCCGGAGCCAGGTTTTTAACCCGAAACCCGGTTATTCAAGGCGATGATTGTCGTTTGTGGTTCCCACGCTGCATGAGGTCTTGGTGCTCATGCGGTTACTGTTGGTACGCCTCATACGTTCACTTGTTGTTACGGTGATTCAAACTAAGACTTTGCGCAGACCTGGCGGAAGGCGGCAATGGCCCGCCGGATATCGGCGCGCGAGATCATGAGATGGGTGACCAGGCGGATGCTTTTCGGTCCCACCGCCAGCATCCGGATGCCCAGCGCGTCCATTTTCTGCACCAAATCCGCCGCCGGTTGGCTGACTGTTTGGAATACCACCATGTTTGTTTCCACCGATTTGACATCCAATTCCACTCCGGGCAACTCCGCCAGCGCGGCCGCCAGCATTTGGGCATGCGCGTGATCCCGGGCCAGGCGTTCGCGGTGATGCTCCACGGCATACAACGCGCCGGCCGCAATGATTCCGGCCTGCCGCATGCCGCCGCCGAAGACTTTGCGCCAGCGGCGGGCCCGCTCGATAAATTCCACCGGGCCGGCCAGGGCAGAACCTACCGGCGCGCCCAATCCTTTTGAGAAGCAGACGCTCAGGGAATCCACGTGCCGGGCATACTCCTTTTCCGGAATGCCGGTCGCGACCGAGGCGTTCCATAAACGTGCGCCGTCCAGGTGCAACTTAAGGTCGTGCTGGCGGGCTGTGGCGGCTACCGCGCGGAGAGTCGGCAGGGGCCAAAGACTCCCGCCGCCCCGATTGTGCGTGTGTTCCAGGCATACCAGCCGGGTGGTTGGAAAGTGGATGTTGGCTGGGCGCAAGACTTCCCGCAGATCATCCGGCCCGAAGATGCCCCGGCGTCCTTCGATACAGCGGCACTGCACCCCGCTGAGAACCGCCGGGCCACCCGCTTCGTAGTAATAGATATGGGCGTTGGCTTCCACGATGACCTCATCGCCAGGCCGGGTATGGGTGCGAATCGCGATCTGGTTGGCCATGGTCCCGGAGGGGACATACAGCGCGGCCGGCTTGCCAAGCAGTTCGGCAGTGCGTGCTTCGAGTTGTCGGATGGTGGGATCTTCACCCCATACGTCATCGCCCACCGGAGCCTTCGCCATGGCTCTCCGCATGGCGGAAGTGGGCAGCGTCAGGGTATCACTGCGCAGATCAACGACACCGTCGGTTTGGTTCTTCATGCTCACGGTGAACGTGATAGCTCGAATTCATTCGCAAAGCAATCCCCGGTTAACGCGCCCCCGGTTCAGCCAGATGATAACTCGTATTCCGTCCTCCCCCCGTGTCCTGGACTAAAATGCCGCCATCGAGCAGAATTTTGATATCCCGCAAGGCCGTGTCATTGGAGCATTTGGCAAGTTTGGCATATTTCGACGTGGAGAGTTTGCCTTCAAAATCGTCCAGCAGCCGGTTAATGACCTTGCGCTGCCTTTCATTCACCGGCGACTGGTTATGGATTCGTTCCCAAATCTTTGCCTTTCGCAGCACCCTCTCCAGTCCCGTTTCCGCTCCGGCAATGGCACGGCCCAGACAGCCCAGAAACCATTCCAACCATGAAGTAATATCCATTCCGCCCTTTTGGCTTCGTTCCAGGTTCAAGTAATACTGCTTCTTCTCAGCTTCGATCTGCGTGGACATGCTGTAGAATCGTTCCTTCGTGCCGTCCGCGCGTGCCAGCGCCAAATCCGCGAGCGCCCGGCTTATGCGCCCATTGCCATCCTCAAACGGATGGATGGTCACGAACCAGAAATGGGCAATGCCTGCCTTGATTACAGGCTCAACGCCATTTGCTTTCTCAAACCAGTCAAGAAAAACTGACACCTCATGCTGAAGGCGATCCGCCGCCGGCGCTTCAAAATGAACCCGCTCACGACCAATGGGGCCGGACACCACCTGCATCGCGCCGATCGTTGCCGGACGCCACGCCCCAACTGTGATTCGCCGCAGACCATTCCGTCCTGTCGGAAACAATGAGGCGTGCCAGGCAAACAACCGTTCGGCTGTCACCGGTTCGGCGTATTTTTGGGTGGCATCCAGCATCATCTCGACCACGCCGTCAACATCGCGACTGGACTGCACGGTGCCGCCGAAATCAAGTCCCAGCCGCCGCGCGATGGAAGATCGCACTTGCTCAACATCCAGCAGCACACTTTCGATGGCACTCGATTTCATTACATCGTCCGTGAGGGTCGTCAGGCTGGCTTCCGCCCGCAGTTGAAAACCAAGCCCTTCCATCCGCCCCAGCAAACGCCCCTGCCGATGCCGGACATCGGCCAGCAACGGCAACAACTTCGCCGTGTCCCACTTTAAATTCGGCCAATCTGCATGTTCATGAATGTAACGCACGATTTAATCTCCGTTGAATTTGCGGTGATTGCAAGTATTATTCGCCGCATTTTATGCGGTGAATAACCTGCCAATTCACCGCAAGACCGCCGCGAGCTACTTCGGATTTCGGGTTTAACCACGGATGAACACCGATGAACACGGATGGTAACTACCGCAAATAAGCGAATTAGATTTTACCCAGCCAACCCTTGAATATTCGGTTAAATCGGTTAAACTGATTGGCATGAAGAAGTGGATTGTCAGAGATCAGGGGCACTTGGGCGGAAGCCCGCGTGTGCGGGGTACGCGCATCTCCGTGGCGCTTATCCTGGAATCGCTCGCTGCGGGTATGTCAGTCGTTGAAATCGTGGACGCATACCCGAGCCTGACCGAGGAATCAGTGCGCGGCGTACTGGCTGAACTGGCTCATCAGCAGGAATTGCAGCCGGCATGAAAATTTTGTTGGACGAGAATTTGCCGCGAAAACTTGTTCTCGCCTTGCGTGCGGAAGGCCACGAAGTCGAGTCGGTTATCACGCTGCGGTTTCAGGGTTTGGATAACGGACGGCTTTACCAATTCGCGATTAAAAACTTCGATCTCTGTTTCACTCGTGATTTTGGCTTCAGCAACAATGTTCGTCAGGGTAAAGCGCCGGCGAAATTCAAATTACTGCGCGTGACATTGGCGCAAAAGCCGCAGGATGAATTCATTAAGGATTTTATTGCGGCATTTCGCGCGACCGACCTGGCCAGATTCCAGCATGGTGACGATTGGCCGTGATAACAGAATACACAATTACGCACGTTTAAGTTTTCAAGCCCGTTTAAGACAAGCATGAACAATGCTATTTGGGTTCATATTTCTACTTGGTTTTTTCATAAAAAACGGTATAAGTTTTGCAATGGCCAATGATTATGGATGTTGGCCTGTGGAAAAATTGGTCAGCAACATAAATGGGACAACAATTCCAGCCAGGACAAATGGTGTGCCTCCTTGCAGACCCTGAACGTAAAGGGCCAGTCATAGAGGTAATGCCGATTATTGCCGGACGGGTTCGTTATCGCGTCTTCCATTCACCCACAGAAATACGAGAGTATTACGAAGAACAAATTGCCGCAGTTAGCCCGCAGGTTTGTCAGTCATCGCCTTTATCTTTTTTCTCGGATCACACATTGTCTGCTGCAGAGTTTAATGCTCGCCTCACGGCCCTTCGATTGGCAAACCCGCTGACAGATAACCTCTACGCCCTTCATGCCGCCAGAATTCAGTTCATCCCCTTTCAGTTCAAGCCGCTCCTCCGGTTGCTTCGGTCCGATCGTCCACGCCTATTGGTGGCGGACGAGGTCGGGGTTGGAAAAACCATTGAGGCTGGATTGATGCTTAAGGAGCTTCAATCGCGACAACGTCTCGACAATGTCATTATCGTTTGCCCCAAGTCACTTGTTCCCAAGTGGCGCGCCGAGATGCGCCGCTTTGATGAAGATTTTCATCCGCTCAAGGCCGACACCCTTCGCTACTGCCTCCGCGAGGCGCATCTCGATGGGGCGTGGCCAGCCAAATACTCTCGCGCCATCGTACATCTGGAACTTTTCCGCAATCCTGACTACCTTTTTGGCACTGAGGGCAGAAACGCACGTCCCGGCCTTGCCACCCTCGATCCACCAGCGCAATTCAGCCTTGCGATTTTCGACGAGGCTCATCACCTGCGGAACACGGACACCAACTCTAACCAATTAGCCCGGTTTATCTGCGATAACAGCGAGGCGGCAATATTTCTTTCGGCTACGCCAGTTCACATTGGATCCCGGAATCTCTTCACCCTGGTAAATCTGCTCCGGCCTGACCTGTTTCCAGATGAAGCTGTTTTTCGTGAGATGATGGAGCCTAACCGCCACCTCAACCAGGCGATTCGACATATCCGCAGCCGGCAGCCTGCTGATTCTTGGACTCGGGATGCCGCAGTCTCGCTGGGTTCTGCAGCTGCAACCTCATGGGGCACCCGCACGCTCGTCATTGATCCGCGATTTCGTGAGTGCCTTTCCGCACTCTCGTCGCCAGCGGCACCAGCCGATGCCAGCCGTGTCCGGTGCCTGCGAGATTTGGAGGAACTGCACACGCTCGCCCATGTAATGAATCGTACCCGACGGCGCGATATTGGCCGTTTCACGGTCCGTGAGCCACACACCGTCAGCGTGCCGTTCACACCTGCCCAGGAATCGTTCTACCGGGCGCTCATTGAGTTCCGCACCCAGGTTCTGCTGCTCCGCTACGATCCGCTTGTTATCCGGCTCATTGTGGACATGTTGGAACGACAAGCCGCCAGTTGTCTTCCCGCGCTATTACCCACGCTCGACACCTTCATTGAGACGGGACGATTCTCCACCGCACAGCTTACCGATGCTTGGGATGAGGATGCGGAGGACTTTGAATTGCCAGAGCCACTCCGCTGCCAAGCGGAAGACCTCCGCGCCCAAGCCAAGCAATTGCCCCCCGACGATCCCAAGCTTGAAGCGCTCTTGGCCATTGCACGGACCACCGTTGAGGCTTCTGGCTCGCGCAAGTTGTTGGTTTTCTCCTTTTTCATCCATACCCTTCGATACTTGGAACATCACCTACGCACCGCTGGATTCAGGGTGGGCATTATTACGGGGCAGACCCCTGACGATCTGGATGAATACCGCACTCTGCAAATTAACGAGCCCACTCGGAGCCAGCTTCGAGATCGTTTTCGCAAACCAACCTCCGATCCTGATGCACTCGATATCCTCCTTTCCTCCGAAGTTGGTTGCGAAGGGCTCGATTACGAGTTCTGCGATCGTCTCGTCAACTACGACATTCCATGGAATCCCATGCGACTGGAGCAGCGCATTGGTCGCATTGACCGCTTCGGCCAACGTAGCGATAAAGTGCTCATCTTCAACTTTGTTACTCCCGGTACGGTAGAGGAGCGAATCTTTTTCCGCTGCTTCGAGCGCCTCGGCATCTTCCGCGACACTGTTGGCGACTGCGAGGAAGTCCTTGGCGAAATGTCGGTCACCGAACAACTTCTCGAAGTTGCTCGCAATCCGCAACTCACACCGGAGCAGGCCGAGGCAAAAGCCCGCCAAATTACCGATAATGCATTGCGGGTCGTGGAAGAACAGCGCCGACTGGAACAGGAAGGCGGTGCGCTCCTTGGCCTCGACCAAGCGCTGACGGATGAAACCGTGTCCGCACAAGCCGAGGGGCGTTTCATCGCCCCAGACGAACTGCGGACCATGATTCAGTTCTTTCTCACCCGGCCTGAATATGGCGGTGCGCTGGAAGCGGACCGTGACAAACCGGCACAATTTCGCCTCCGCCTGAACAAAGAGGCTCGCGCCGCACTTGCCCAAAAACTCCGCTCTTGGCTCCCGCCCGACCGGGCGCTGACTGCATTCCGCCGTTGGCTTGATGGTGCGGAGCCTCATCTCCTTGTCACCTTTGACCAGGCCACAGCCGTCGAATACCGTGAACTTCCCTTCATTACGCCAGTTCATCCGCTGGCCCGACTCGCAACCGAAGCACTCAAACATCCACCGCAATCCCTTGCAGCCCGCCTTCGCGTCAACAGCACGGATGTGCCCGCCGGCATTTACGTATTTGTATGCGACTTGTGGGAAACCGTTGCTGTTCGACCTGAGGTGCGCCTCGTGCCGTTGGCATGGAGTCTTTCTGGCCAGTGTTCCGCTCCCGACGTTGCCAGACGCCTGCTTCTTCTGCTAAATCGTACCGAGACGGCGGTGACGCCAGTTTCTGGTCTTCCGGGTGTCGAGTTGGCCATTGCGGGATTAGACGAGTGCATTCATCGCGAGCGTGATATTGCCCTTGCCACTCTTACTGCTCATAACGCCCGGTTGGTGGAACTCAAGTTAGCCAGCTTGGATGCCTACCATCGGAATCGCCTTGCCCGCATCCAGACGGAGTTGGCCAATGCTCGCGAAGACCGGATTCGCCGCATGAAAACCGCTGAACTGGCCCGAGCTGAACGTGACCATGTCGCACGCCGTGCCGAGATCGAGCGCCGGAGGCAGGCGGACATCATTCGGGAGCGGGTGGCGGTTGGTATTTTGGAGGTGTGTGGTGGCAACTGATTACAACCGTATCCGGGAGGAGAATATTGGGCGCTACGGCACCGAGACTGCCCATCTGGCTCTCCTTGGCGACCTCTACTCTGAGCGGACGCATTTCATCTTTGAACTCCTTCAGAATGCTGAGGATGCCAAGGCGACACAGGTTCAATTCCGTCTCGGTGAAAATAATCTGGAACTGTGCCACGACGGTCGCGTCTTTACACCGGACGATGTTCGCGGTATCTCCAGCATCTGCCAGAGCACCAATCAAGGCGACCCGGAGCGGATCGGTCGGTTTGGCATCGGATTCAAGTCGGTGTATGCCTACACGCGCCGTCCTGAAGTGCACTCCGGAGACGAGCATTTCGCCATCGAACACTACGTCCGGCCCGAAGAGGCGGTCCCGCGAAATGCCACAGACCATTCAACGACCCTCATTGTTTTGCCCTTCAACGCGGCATCAATTTCCGCGTCTGAGGCCCACCGTGAAATAAAAGCAGCCTTTGCCAGGTTCGATCCAATTAATCTCCTGTTCCTGCGCCATATCCAAAAAGTCGATTTATTCGTGGACGGCCAAGGGGTAACAGCTTTAGTCCGAAAACCGGTGGCCCAACTTTCCCCGTCTGTTCGTATGGTAGCCACCAGTTCCTCAGCCGCAGGTTTCTCGGAGCAGCGATGGTTGCTATTTGACCGCGCGGTGAGCGTGTTCACCCCCGCTGGGAAGCAGATCGAGTTGCGAGTTGAAGTAGCGTTTTCTTTGACGGCCGGCAGTTCGGCCCAGGAGCTAAAAGTTGTCCCGCGAGACCGGGCTAATTTAGCTGTGTTTTTTCCAACCAGCAGACCCACAGGTACGGGGTTCATTCTCCAAGCGCCGTTTATTCCAACGCCAGACCGGTCAAATGTCCGGGAAAATGAACCTCTGAATATCCGTTTGGCAAACGAACTAGCGGCATTGGTTGTCGCATCACTCCGCTGGCTGCGGGATAATGGAGCTCTTTCCAAGGCAACTCTTGCCATCCTGCCGCTCAAGCGCGCTGACTTTTCCGAAGATAACCTCTTCCGGCCTCTCTTCGACCGTGTATTGCGCGCCCTCAAAGAGGAACGCCTCCTGCTTGGTCACTCAGCAACGAGTGGTCCCCCTGCATTTGTTTCTGGCTGCCAGGCCAAAGCTGCTAGTTCATCGGAATTGCGGGAGCTTATTTCGAGCAATCAGCTTCAGGAATTGGCTGGTGGTGGCACTGATTGGGGCTGGCTTGCCGATGGCATTAGTGTGCGGGGGGATTCCGATCTTGCCTGCTACCTGCGAAAAGAGGTTGGCGTTTGCGAAGTTACTGCGAGTGACTTTGTGTCGTGGCTGGAGAGTCAGAAGGCGGATTGGTGGAAGACCCTTGATCAGGGATGGTTGGTACGTGTTTATCGCTACTTGCAATCACAGTCTGCAGAGCATAGACGGTTGCGTAAGCTGCCACTCATTCGGCTGGAGAGCGGTGAACATGTATCTCCCGAAACCCAAGCCGTGTTCTTTCCGGCGGACAACATCCATGAGAAGAAAGAACTGGCCCCGTTCCTGCCGCAGCTTCCCATCATTCGCCAGAGTTTGGTGGATGACGACGAGGACAAAGCAATTGAGAATTTCTTGCGCCAAATGGGGGTTGCTCGCCTCGCGGCGACAGAGTTCATACGCCGTGTTCTGATCCCTCGATATTCCAGTCCAAAGGGTATTTCCGCCGAAGAGAATCGCACGCACGTTAGGTTCGTATTTCAGGCGTTCCAACGGATGCCGGCGCAGGAGAAACAGGAGTTAATTTCCGAACTGCGTGGTTTGGCTTGGCTCCTTTGCCGCAAAGCAACCGAGCCTGGAAAATTGTTCTTTGTCAGGCCCACCCAGGCGTATTTACCGCAGCAATTTACTCGCAATCCTGCTTTGGAAATCTTCTTTGCCGCCATCCCTGAAACATTTTTTGTGGATCCTGGTTATCTTTGCGCCGGGGAAGAATGGATTGCTTTTCTCAGCACTTTGGGCTGTTCGAGGTTACCAGCGTTTTCTGATGACAAGCATGATATCGTTGGCCTAAACGAGGCTCTGAAGCGTTTACCGACAATCTCTGTAGAAGATGCGCTCCACCTTTCCAACGCGATCCTCGATATCTTATCCAGCCTGGTTCCCGAGGACGAGTGGCGGCGAGATTCAATTCTTCAGGTCTCTGAATCTGTTTACGGACCGCGGGGAGGATGGCACGGGCATAGACAAGTCGAGGCGCGATTTCTTGGGCGGCTTAAGAACACGGCTTGGCTCCCTGATGAAAATGGAAAGCTTCATACTCTCGATCAGCTTTTTGAGGATACCGAACAGAATCGGCGCTTGCTTGGCGATAGCGTGTCATATTTGCGCAAGTCAGTAGAATTGAATTCCGAGAAGCTTCGGTGGTTGCTGAGGCAATGCGGTTTCCACCGTGGCGCAACAAAAGAGGCCGTTTTGGTGCGGCTAAAGCGTCTAAAAACTCAAACGGTGCCACTTTTACTGGTAACTCCGCTTTACGATTTCCTTGCCCAATCAAGTGCGGACCTCTCCGAACCCTTTGAGAAGGGTGAACTGATCTTCTGTCCCGACGCAGAACCGCCTTGGCGAGCGCCTTCTGAGGTGTTCTGGGAGGATGAGTCTCCAGTGTTTGGCTCAACTCGCGGGTATCTTAAGAAGCATTATCCAAAGCTCCGTGAATTCTTCTCGAGTGCGGGCGTGCCTCAGAGCGCTGGCCCCACGGACTATGTCCAGGCCTTGCTTGAGCTTTCCAAACTGGCCGTCCCCGATCAAGCAACCCGAATTCGCATTCATCGCATCTATAAGCGGCTCATCCCCCGGTTGGAGGAGGGCGGTGACTGGCAGAGTGAGCAGACATGGCGAACCTACTGGGCTAAACTTGAAATCGGGTGCCACTGGTTTGGTCGAAAATCAACTACATTTGGATTCTATCGGCTGGATGAACTTGTGCGCGTGGATAACGAGCATATCGCCGGGTTGTTCCAAGATGAACTGGCGTTGTGGGACTTTCCCGACCTCAATGACTTTGCGAGCACACAACTCAAAATTGCCCCGGTATCGTCGGCGCAGTGCCGCTTCAAAGTGGAAGGCGAGGGTGAGGTTCAGGCAGACCTTGCCAACCGTCTGAGTGAAATCTGGATATTCGTGACAGCCTTTCTCGAGTCCGAGAAATGGCAGACTGCTGTTCGGGAAGGGGCTAAGTCTGCAATTTCAACGGCCCCGACAGTCCGCCTTGCGCAGCGTATTGCCGTTACTTATGAACTGAAAGGCGTTTCTGCCGAGGAGTTTGGCGGTAAAGACGGCTTCGTGGACGAGGAGAAAGCCGTTGTTTGGCTTGCCCAGAAAGCGGACAAGGACGATTTAATCGAGGCTTTAGGTGACGCCCTTCAAGAGTTTTTTGGCCCTGAAGTCCTTCGCGAGTATATCTGCGATTTGTTTCGCAAAGATCCTAAGAAGGCCGTGGAGAAATGGCGAAAGAAAGGATTGATTCTGAGCCCCCCCCGGGAAACCGCTGCTGATGTGGCGGCGGAACCGATACCATCGACCGATAAGAAAGACGAAGCAAGTCATGGTGATGATTCTACCAAAGCCACTGGTCTTGCTTTAGAGCCAAACATAATCCAGACCACACCACCGGACGAGCCTGTTAGCCAGAAACCAACTTCCGCCAATACATCCGATACTGCTAACGGTGCCACGCCCGCCCCCGGAGTTACACCCGGAGTCACAGTTGAGCAACCAACCTCAGCAGGGGTTGGTCTTTCGCAGCCAAAACATGCCACACAGGTCAATCCACAAACACCTGAACCGGCTAACAATGCCCCCTTGCCAAGGGATACCGGAGGAAATAGAGAATCCCCAACTACTCCAGCCAAAGAAGAATCAAGAATGGCAGAGTCTCCATCCGACATTCCTTCTGATGCCCCACCTAAAGAAATCCCGCAAGCCCTGCACGATGCATTCAATAAACCGGGAGAAACGACCATCTCCGATGACCGGCCACCATCCGGTCCTGTCAAGGATCCAAAAAAACGCCTCGAAGGGATTATTAAAGAATACGCGGACCGAAAGAGTGGGGAGCCGGCTGCTTCCCAGCGAGTCACCCGCCGCGTGATTGATGTTTGGGATCAAAAGAACAAAGGCATCAGGGATTTCCTTTATGAGGAATATGCGGGCAGGTGCCAGATTTGCGGAGAGACCAATCGTTTTCCCCGGCGGGACGGCAAGGCCTATTTTGAAGCGGTTTATCTGATCCCACACACTGCGGCGGCATGGACAGATGGACCAGGAAGCGTCATTTCCCTTTGCGCTTTATGCTCTGCCAAGTTCCAATATGGTGTCGTCAAATGTGGGAATGTCGCTGACCAAATACGTACCCAGAAGGCAGTTAACGATGGTGGACATAGCACACCCACGGTCAAAATTGAATTAATTGGTAAGCCAGCCACTATCGAATTTTCGGAACGGCATCTGTTAGAGGTCAAAGGGATGCTTTCCGTCGCGCATCCCGACCATCCAGAAACAGGGACTATTTCAAACAATTCCCAAACGACACCACCGCCTTCGACAGTTGAGGATCAAAAGCCTCCTCAATCCCCAAACGACCCCCAGCCCCTTGCTTTAAAAGACAAGTGGGTTCGCTGTCCTAAATGTCATCGGAATGCCCCTTTGGTTCGTGGTGATAGGTTTGATCGGCATATTACTAAAGCTCATTCTACTAAAGCTCATTCAAGTAGAGTTACAGGCGGAGCTCCATACTCTCCGCTGCCTAAACCGGTAAAGGAAACGACTGGCCTGCGCCGATGTCGTGCATGCGGTAGCCCCGTGGTTCCCGGCGAAGATTACTGCTACTCCCACATGTGAGCCCTGGCCTCATGAATCACCCAAAATCCATTTTCGTTTGCATTGCGTCGCTCCAGCCTGTTGCCTTTGACTCCTTGGCGGGCTTGGTGCCATGGCAGTGCATCGGCAAAAGAAAAAGGCAATGCTGATGACTCATGGAGTTATTGAAAATGGACCCGTGCCGGTGAACCCGCGTTCTGTGCTCTGGCGTTACGTCAGTCTACCCACGTTGCTTCTTTACCTCGATAAACGGCTGCGACTTTCATCCATTCTGGCTCTGCGGAGAATGGACAGGCTGGAGGGGCTACCATCATGGAACCATGTTACTCAATCGAATGGCTTCTCTGTGGCTGAGCGCGAGCAGCTATGGAAGTTCGTTCCGTCAAGGCTCTCCCGGAGCGATCAGAAAATATTTCGCCTTAATGCTAATCACTCGGGAGCTAACCAACGTATTGTTTACGACCATTGGAATCGGTTGATTGACTCGACTCGATACGCGCTGAGTTTCTTTCTTGCTCCACACGAATCCATCGCAATGTGGCGCCTCTACGCGCCTCAAGGATTCGCCATCCGCACCTCTTTGGATTCCCTGAACAAGGCATTGGTGCACACGGAACGGAAATGGCGGATCAGCCGGATGAAATACTGGGATAAAACCGCAGAAATCAATCCGGATCAACTGTCCGCCGACCCTGAACTAAAGTCTGCTTTGCGTCGCCCTTTCTTGCTGAAGAGTCGCGAGTACGATTACGAGAACGAAGTCAGGCTTTTCACGGTTGATGGCCACGCTCGTCGAAATTTGGTCGTGGAGCAGGTTGCGCCCGAAGACTGGATTGAGGAAATGCGGGTTTCACCCGAAATCTGGAGTGAAGATGCGGCGCTGCTGCGCGACCTCGTGAAAAGCCGCTGTCCAATGCTTGAGAACCGCCTCGGACCATCACCCCTTGCGAGTGTATCCAACCATGCCGAATCCTGTTGGTCAGAAATTGAAGCAGGTGTTTCCAATGAGAACGCGCAGAAGAACTGGCCCACTTTTCTGTGGGAGCCATGAACCAGAGATAGTTAGAGGATAGCATATTTATTACCTGCCCTTGGGATCAGTATCGCGTAATTTTTTGCAAGCGGCGAGATTTCCGGGGCTTTCATGAAGACTTTCCAGATTAGCGCCGACTGACGTCGAGCGGCTACGTAATTTATGGAATTGCTATAATGCCCGCCAATCTTTCTGTGAAACTTTTCGGACTTATTTTAGCCTGAATACCCGGTGATCCTTGGGGGAGGAGAGCAATTCATCCGCGGCCGAGCGCGCCAGCGGCGCGAGGCACACCGCAGCCATAAAGAGGGTGACCAGCGCAAATGTCACCCGGTCGCGATTGCGTTCACGCGGCCATTGCAGATCAAAGAGCACCAGGCAGATGCCCAGACCAATCAGGATGGCCAGATTCCGTGCCGGGATCAGCGCTTTCACCGGTGGGTTGGCGGGCAGGCTGGCTGGATTCCGGTACAACGTCCCATAGGGGTTGCCGAACACCTTGCTGAAATTCTTCGGAGGCTTCATGCCGCCTGATCCCGGCCCGAGGGTCACCATGTATTTACAGGCCGCTGGCAGGGCGCGCACTTTTGCCGGGCGCGAATTGCGCAGCGTGGTGCCCGTGGTCCAGCGCCCGGTGTAGGCGGTGATGACGGATGCCCCGGGGCCGTCCAGCAGGTAAATCACTTCCCCCACCGCCACGGTTTTGGTGATCGCCTCAAAGAACTCGCGGGCATCGTCCTGTTGTGCCGCATCCAGACCGCTGGTGCCGCCGCCCGGCATCCAGCGCGGGGCCTGTTCCTGCCGCTGGATTTTGCGGCTCCGCGCCATTTCTGTGGGGGAAATCGTGATCTTGCCCACCGGCGGCATGTAGCCGTATGGCTCCAGGAGCATGGTCAAGGCGGACAAGGTCACCGTGAACTTGGCGGTGGGCACGGGTGTTTCGGGGGGCGGAGTGGGTGGATGCAGGGGTTGCGCGGGCGGGGCGCGCTCCGGGTCAACGAGATAGACCGCCTGCAGCGGTGCCGGGGCCACTGCCGGAATGCTTAGTTTTTCCGGCAGCGGGATTTCCACTGCCACCCAGGTTGCCAGCACCAGGAACGCCAGGATTTTCAGTGCAATCCGGACCGCCGATAGCCAGCGAGCCAGTCTGAATTCCAGCCATTCCAGGAAAAGTTCGCCGCCGTACCCACCCAGACAGGCCAGCAGCCAGGGCAGGTTGTACTGGATCAGGTGCACGCCGAATCCCATGGGAAACACCAGGGCAAATCCCAGCAACGGCCCCAGGAATATCAGGGCCTCGCGCCGCCGGAACAGCATCCCGCCGAGTCCCAGGTATGCGGCCAAGGCCAGCACAGTTCCAATGCTGAGGCTCGCGCCGGCATCCGCTCCGGCAAAGAGCAAATCCTGGTCATACCATTGCCCGGGCAGGCAGGTCCGGTTGGCCAGCACATGGATGAGCCATGGAGCGTACAGCAACACCGGCACAACCGCTGCCAGCAGGCCCGCGAGCAGGTTCTTGCGGCGCGCCACGGTATTGACCAGCAAAGCCGGCGGCAGAAACAGCGCCAGGGGATGCGAGGTGACCGCCAGCAGGTTGAGCACCGCGCAGGCTAGGTATTTTTCCGATTCCAGCGCCAGCAGCGCCAGCGGCGCGATCGTCATGGCCAGGGCGTTCGCATTGAAGGCGGTTTGGTTCCAAAAGACCGCCGTGGAGGTGCTCAGCAGCATCACCGTGATCAAGGCCGGTCGTGGTCCGAAGAGCTTGCGCACCCAATACCAGGAGGTCAGCAGCGACAGCGGATACAGGAGCCAGCTTATGAAAGTCATAAATGTCACCGGCGATATGCCCACCCAGGACACCACGTATCCCAGCACATGCAGCGCTGGCGGATGAATGTGCGCGCGCCCCAGCGGCGCGGATTCCCAAAAGGCCCAATCCGGCAACCCGCCCGCCTGCTGCAGGCCCTGGATGACGCTGGGGTGGTAATAGCGCTCCACGGAATTCGGATACCACCACCAGCGCAGCACGCTGAAGAGCGCCAGGCAGGCCAGCAGCGCCAAGCCATAGCTGGTCCAGGTTCGTCCCGGATCGGCGGCGTTTGCTCCCGGCGTGGATTGGCGGTTATCCCCCGCTTCGCCCGCAGATGTTCCCGTCGGCGTGGATGCCGGCAACCGGTTGTTGGCACTCTCGGGGGTCATGGTTTGGTTTTTTGCCGATCCCCCACTTCGATGGTCAAAGCCAGCGGTGGTCCGCTCTTGGGTGTCGTCGCGCTGGGCGGCGGGAACAGCTCGCCCACTGCGGTCCAAGCCAGCAATGCCACACACGACAACGCCACCACCGACGCTCCGCCCCCGAGCAGGACCCGGGCGCGAATGCGGTCGCGCGCGAGCAACAGGTCCAGCAGCACCAGGCAAATTCCCAACCCCGCCAGCACCATCAGGTTCAACGTCGAAACGGCTGCGGGCTTCGGCTCCATTCTCACCAACGGCACGTCATTTTTGTAAAGGGAGCCGAAGGAGTTTTCAAAAATCAGGACACAACTATCTGGTGGTGCCTTGGAGCCCCGTCCCGATTTCCCGCCCAAAGTGGCCCAATACTGACACCGCTCCGGCTCCACCCGCTCCCACTTCTGCTCGTGCAGCATGCCACCAGTGGTCCAGTGCCCGGTGCAGCCGGTCAAATACGCTGACACCCCGCTTTCGCCGGTATAAATCACCTCGCCGATCGCCACTTCACGATTTATAGCCGCGAAAAAATCCGGAGCACCTTCATGATGATAAAAGTCCTGCCTCGTCCTGCCCAAGGGACGAACACCACGGGTGATACGCACGCCCGCTCGCTCGAAGCGCCAGCTCGGCGGGTTCATCTCGGGGTTTAGCAGTTTCACTGCCATGGATGTGTTCATCGCGAAATAGACCCGAGGACTCGCATTTGTGGCGTCGGATTTTGCCGGGAGATTTGGATCCTTTGGGATAGGGACAAACTCGCCTTTATAGTTTCTCTTGGGGAGCGGGACTTCCATCACCACCCACGTCGCCAGGATCACGAAGGCCAGGCTTACGGACACGATTCTCACTGCGGATGTGTGGCGGGGAAGTTTGCGCATGCACCAATCAAATAGCATCGCGGCTCCATACCCGCCGAGGCAGGCCAGCGGCCAGTGAATACTGAAATGCAAAAGGCGTCCGCCAAACCCCAGTGGAAAAACCGCCGCACATCCCAGTAACGGACCCAGCAGTGCCAGGGCCTTGTCCCGGCGAGCCGCCGCCCAACCAATTCCCAGGCAGGCCGTCACCGCCAGCGCCACCCCGAGGTTGAGTCCGCTCGCAATGCCAAATCCCATGATGGAGACATCACCGCCCGAGCGTTGCTCGGAGAGGGAAGCCCGATTGGCCCAACCATGGGCCAACCAGGGAACATAAAGGAGCATCGGCACGCACGCCGCCAGGAGCCCGGCCAGCAGCTTTTTGCGGCGCAGGAGGGTATTAATGACCAGGGCCGGTGGCAGAAATAGGGCCATGGGATGCGCTGTGGACGCCAGCAGGTTCAACGCCGCGCAGGCCAGAAAATGTTCCGATTCGAGCGCCAGCAGCGCCAGTGGCGCAATCGTCATGCCGAAAGCGACCCCCGGGAAAGTCGCCTGGTGCGAAAAATAGGCGGTTGGCCCGCAAAGGAGAATCACCGACACGAGGGCCGCACGCGGCCCGAACACCTTAAACATCCACAGCCACATGGTAAACATGGAGACTGGCCAGAGCGCCCAGCTCATGAAAGTTGTGTAAGCCGCTGGCGACACCCCCGCGAACGACGCCAGGTAGCCCACGACGTGAAACGACATGGGATAAATGTGCGGACGCCCAACCGGCGCCATCTCCCAAAAATCCCACGTCGGCAGCCCGCCTGCCTGGATCATGCCTTGAATCACGGCGGTGTGGTACCAAGGATCGCTTTGAATGGGATACCACGACCAATGCAGCGCGCTGATCAACGCCAGAACGGCAATCAGCAACAGCCCGCAGACGGTCAACGTCCGGCGAGTCTCGGGTGACTCCACCACGCAAATTTCCTCTTTCGCTGGAGTCAGGGGTTCCTCCGGCCGGGTTCCGGGATCCTCCGTCACCGGGGTTTCTTCCCTTGCAGAACCACGGATGGCGGGGTCGGATAGGGCAGGCAAACCAATCAGCAGGTTAAAGCCCTTTTTCAAACCGTGATCCAAGATGGCGACGAGCAAAGCCAGGTCAAAGCCGACGCCGAACAGCCGTAGCACGGCCACAAACACCGCTTCATAAACCCCCACGCCGCCGGGCGTGACCGTGGCGCTCTTGCCAATCGTCGCGAACGAGACCGCAAACAAGGCCACCACCATGGTAATATCCGCCCCCACCGCTTTGGCGATAATCCAGGTGGCCAAACCTTCTCCCAGCGCGGCGATGAGCGAGAACCCCAGCGTCCAGCTCCAGAGCCGGCGATCCTTGGTGACGGCATGATATTCTTCAAGGAAATCGCGGCCGGTTTGAGCAGTAAGCGAGAAGGCGCGCGTCCCCTTGCGCAATAGCAGCTTTTCCAACCAGGTGAAGAGCGTGGTCTTTTTGTCCAGCCACACCAGGGCCGAAGGCAGGATGGTGAACAAAATGCACAGCAGAAACGCGCCCACGGCCCAGCCCATGGATCGGCCTTCCCCGGCCAGGGCTGCCAGCGCGGGCACCGAAACCAACACCAGCGCGGCGGCGTCGAGCACCCGCGTTTGCAGGATAATGGCAACTGCCCGGCCGAACGCCAGCCCTTGCCAATGGAAAAACAATACATTGGCTACATCGCCGATGCGGGCCGGCAGCACCGAGTTCAAGGCCTGCGAGGCCAGAAAGAACCGGAAAAGAATCCGTCGGCCGAGCGGCAGTCCGGCGCGGTCCGACAGCGAATGCAGCCGGAAGGTCCGGAATAGCCAGGTGGCCGCATAAACAAGCAGAGCCACCGCCAGGAGCGGAGTGGAGGTCTTGTGGATCGCCGTCCAAAGCGGCGTCCAGCCCGCCACTGAGACCAGCGCCGTCAGAATGGCCATCGCCAGCAATCCCGGCAGCAGGATATGCCGCATCAGCCGGATGCGCTCGCGAATCAGCCGTTTGATGGCGGTGATCATGCCGAAGCCGGCAGCGCCTCCACCAGATCCTTGCCTTCGCGGATCACATCGTGCATCGAGGCGTGCAGGAACGTCGCATTGCGGCCGCACTGGCTCAGGTTTTCAAACGAGTTCAGATACGCGCTGATCCGCTCCACCTTCTGCTCAACCCCTTTCTCAAGCACGGGATAGGCAGAGTGGAGACGCTCCACGCGCCCCTCGATCACCTGGTGTTCTTGAAACCATCCCAACGGCTGCAGGTGCGAGCGTACCAGTTGGATTAACTCGTCGTCTTTCATCTGCCATACCGCTTCGCTTTCCTGGCAGGGGATTTCCGCCACGATGGAGGTCTGGTTGGGCGGCGACATGTGCGGGCTGCGATTCTTCGGCTCGAAAATCCGGGTGAACGGATACTCCGGCCCGGGAAAATACACGGTGCCATACGCTGTAATTTGCGGCATGGAGAACATGAGCGCGACCAGGATCTCACCGCGAAAACGTATCTGCTTGGCCAGCGCCAGAATTTCATCGGGTGGCGCCGGGTGCATCTGGCGGATAAATGCGGTCAGCGGCAGGGTGGTCACCACGCGGTCCGCCTCGATCCGTTCGCTCCCGTTGATTTCAAACGCCTGAATCCGCCGGCCATCATGCAGAATCCGGGTGATTCGGGCTTGCAAACGGATATTCTGCGCCCCGCAGGAATCGGCCAGCCGGTTGGCGACGGTGCCGATGCCCAGCCGAGGATAAAGGAAGGCGCCGTCCAAATGTTGGATCTTGGCCTGGCGCCCCCGAAAAGCCTCGGTGATGAAGGTTTTGAGGGTGAGCCCCTTCAGGCGCTTGCCGGTGGCGTTGGCGGAGACCTGCCGGCAATCCAACCCCCAGAGCTTCCGCGAATAGTTCAGCAGGAACAGCCCCGCCAGGGTGGGTCCGTAGGCCTGCAGGGCGAAGCTTTCCAGGTCAGTCGCCGTGGTGCTGCCCCGCAGCCGGCGCACCAGCACTTCGGCGGTCGCTTTGAGAAATGTGACTGGCCCGAGCCGCTGCAGCAGGTTCAAGGGCGATAGCGGAAAATCAATCATCCGCCCTTCGCGGTAAATCACGCTGGGAATCTTGCAGGTGATCAACTCGCTGCCCAGCAGGTTGCGGATGTCTTCGGTGATGGCGGCATCCTTGTCGTGCCAACGGTGCGCTCCGGAGTCAAAAAGAAAATCCTTGTGCCGGAAGGTGCGGCAATTGCCGCCGGGTTCCGCGCCGGCTTCATACAGGCGGAACGGGATGCCGCGCTTGGCCGCATAATGTCCCACGGCCAGCCCGGCAAGGCCGCCTCCCAAAATAGCAATCGGTTTCATCTCGTTCATGTGTTCTTTGATTGATCCGGTTGGCCCGAAATTCAAAATTGTTCGCGGCGCGCTTCGCAATCCCATCCGCTCTCGCATCAGATTTCGGGCTAAGTCCATATTGGGATACACCACAAAATTAAATAAGGGAATAGAAAATTGGAGCAGGGAGGCAATCCACAGAAAACACCAAAGGTGTTTCAGCCTCCAGCCTAGGGTTGACTCACCAGGGGAGCAGGGTGGTGAGTCAACTCTAGGTAAGACGTACCGTTCCCCATCAACTCCAACGGAGTTGTGGCCCGTTCTGAACGCGAGACCCACGATTTGGCCACAACTCCGTTGGAGTTGATACGCGCCACTTGACGAGGGGCGCTCAATCCCAAAGGTGTTTTTCATCCCATTCGAGTTTGTGCTTGGTCAACAAACGGCGCAATTCGTCTTGGAAGGAAAGCTTTCTATGATGCTCCTCCTGACGCTCAATGTATTCGGTCACGGTTTCCAGGTTGGACTGGCTGACGGAAAACACCCCATAACCCTTTTGCCAGGCAAAATCTTTGTACTCCCCGCCCATGTCCTTGACCCATTGATGTGAAACGCGCTTGAGTTCCTTGACCAGGTCGGCTTGGGATATCGTGCGGCCAAGTCGCAAAAGCAAATGCACATGATCCTCGACTCCGCCCACAATAATCGGCGCACACTCGAGTTGTTTCGCAATCCCTCCCAGATATGCATGCAGGTTGGTTCGGAATTCCTGATCGCGCAACTGTGGCCGGTGATCTTTGGTGGAAAACACCAGATGAATGTAAACGGCCGATAATGATTGTGGCATAATGGATGTAGAATGCCCGGCTTTATGAATTTGTGAATCCAATTCTCGCCCTGAAAAACACCAAAGGTGTTTCAACCTTCCGCCCAGGCTCAAACAATGCTACCCCTCGTAGCAGCCGAAGTAATGAGGCTCCATTAAAAACACCAAAGGTGTTATGGCCTCCAGCCTAGGGTTGACTCATCAGGGGAAACAGGGTGGTGAGTCAACCCTAGGTAAAACGTACCGTTCCCCATCAACTCCAACGGAGTTGCGGCACGTAGTGAACGCGGTATCCATGCTTTGGCCTCAACTCCGTTGGAGTTGATACGCCCCTGATCCCTGACCTAGGGTAGCCCCGTGAGATTACCTTTAACGCGGTGAGGATCGAGTCCATGTTCTGGTGACCTGCCCTAGCTTCGTTTTGTTCTTCGGTGATTATCTCACGGGGCAACCCTAGGCTGAAGGCCGCAACACCTTCGGTGTATGCCAAAACGCATCACGGCACGCACCGAGGAAGCTCAAATTCAGGGTGTATTTTCGGAATTCCAAATTCCGCCATTAAAAACACCAAAGGTGCTTCAACCTCCCGCCCAGGCTCAAACAATGCTAACTGGTAGCAGCCGAAGTAATGAGGCTCCATTAAAAACACCAAAGGTGTTTTGTCCTCCAAGCCTAGGGTTGACTCACCAGGGGAGCAGGGTGGTGAGTCAACCCTAGGTATGGATGCCCCGTTCCCCGCCAACTCCAACGGAGTTGCGGCACGTTCTGAACGCGAGACCCACGATTTGGCCACAACTCCGTTGGAGTTGATACGCGCCACTTGACGAGGGGCGCTCAATCCCAAAGGTGTTTTTCATCCCATTCGAGTTTGTGCTTGGTCAACAAACGGCGCAATTCGTCTTGGAAGGAAAGCTTTCTATGATGCTCCTCCTGACGCTCAA
>JBAXGN010000098.1 GCA_037139415.1 Verrucomicrobiota bacterium
TTCTTATCCTCTCAGCTATCGTCGGCCACTTACACGAAAATATTTATAGCCTCGTTCCACCACGAAACTTCCCAAAACACCCAGCGCGGACGACTTGGCCGCGACGGGAGAAATCCCCGGCGCGCTTCCGGGGTTTCCGGGTGGCGGCAAATACGGCAGCAGCGGGGTTGGGCAGTTGCATACGGTTGTATATTGTTGGTTTGGTTCCCGTCCGGCGTTTCATCCGGTTCTAATGGTTACCAAGTCTTTTCATCTGGTTTTCTTATTCATCAGTGCAGACACGATGGGTGCAAGTTTCCATAATGGTTTTCAGTTTTTGTATAAAATAGAAACAAGCAAACTCCGTGCCAATTCCCAGCGGGTCGCGGGCGGGCGGATACTACGCATGACGGCAGCCAGCGTAGGTGGAAACGGCGTGGCGGACGTTGCGACAGTGTGTGATTTTCACGCAAGATGCGTGAAAATTTTACGCATCACAACCGACACCGTCAGTCGGCGCACATATCGGCCTTTGGCTCAACCGGCGGTCTCCCTCGCAACGTCGCTTCCCGAGCCGATCAGCGCGGACTCACGTCCGCGGCTACCTAATCCGAAGTGGCGCGACCAGCGGCTACCTATATATATAGGTGCCGCCGCCCAAGCGACCGCTGGATGGGATTCCCTCACTCCGAAAGGATTGAAAGCTTGTAGCCGGTCGGTCGCGAGGGGCACGGGGCGCGACCACCGGAAACGCGGGAAAATGGGGCCGCCCCCCGAATGGGGTGCCAGCAACCCAATTTGGAGTGCGGTGGCAACTGGCGGGGGAAAAGGGGCGGCAGGCGACACCGCTTTGGATTTCAACCTCCCAGCCGCGATCTTTCAGCCACTCCACTATGCGACACAGGTTCAGAAATTGAAGTTTGGACGACAACAGAAGGATTGGCGCATCCATCCAAAGCGGCGTCGCGGCCCCTTCACCCTGCCTTGCCGCACTCACTCCAAAAATGCTCCCTCACCGCCCGAATCGTCCATTCCGCAATCCGCAATCCGCATTCCGAATTCGAGGGTTCCGCATTCCGAATTTATGGCCCCGCCACCACCACTACCCGAAAACCGAAGTAGTTGACCCGATAATCAGGCGTGCCGCTGCTGCGGTACGAGGATTGCATGCCGTCGGGCATGAGGGTGAACCACGACGCCCCGCGCAACACCCGAGAGGCGCTTTGGCCATAATAATAATCCTCGCACCACTGCCACACATTCCCACCCATATCATATAAACCATACGGATTCGCCTTAAAGCTGCCTACCGGCGAGGTATATTCGTAATTGTCCACCGCAAGCGATTGCCCATAGTTCCCCGTCCCCTTCGGCGGCGGCCATTGCGTCCCCCACGGGTAGACGCCTGAGAGTTTTCCATCCTTGTCTTTTGGGGTGCCGTTCCCCTCCTTATCCCCAATCCCCACCGCATAGCTCCATTCTGCATCCGTTGGCAATCGGTACTCCTGCCCGGCTTTCAATTTTCCCTCTCCTTGTTCCTTCTTGGTCAGCCACGCGCAAAATGCCTTGGCCTCGTCCCAATTTACATTGACCACTGGATGAGTGCCATCCTGGGCAAAGCCGGGACCGCTCCACGAACTGTGCACACTCGGATTTGCCTCGGCATACTTTTAATAATCCTGCACCCGCACGTCCCAGATGCAGAATAGCACTTTGGTTCCCGGCACCGGAACGAACGGCATGCCGAGACTATTCGTCCAACGCTTCCCCAAGCGCGGCCCTGGCCGATGCATTCCCCAATACCATCCCACAATAGCCAGCACTGCCAACAACGCAACTCCACCCGCCAAAAGGAGCGCGGGGTTACGAGGTCTTGCCGGCAGTGGTTCATTTTCCTCTTCTGGCTCCGTCATGCTTTCTTCTGGTTTTTCCAGCCGCTCCCAAATTTCTCTGGCGCTTTGCGGACGTTCCGTAGCATTCTTGGCCAGACATTCCATCACTGCCGCTACCACCTGCGAGGGAATCTCATTCGTCACCTTCAACTCCCGCAACCGCTCAGGAATAGACTTCACGGTTTCCGTTTCCAGGATCGCCTTCATCGCCCCCGGATGCGCTGTGTACGGCGTCTCCCCGGTCAACAGTTGATACAGCGTTGCGCCCAAGGCATAGACATCATCCGTCACCTCGGGCGGCTGGCCATCCAGTTGTTGCGGGCTCATGTACCAAGGAGTGCCGATCACGCGCCGCCGCTCGGTCAACCCGGTGGTGCCCCCACCACCTTTGACCCCGGTGGCCGCAATCCCGAAATCCACCAGCTTGATCTTGCCCGTGGCATCCACCAGCAGGTTGGCGGGCTTCAAATCCCGGTGGACCACTCCTTGGCTGTGAGCGTGGGCGAGGGCGTCGCACAACTGCTGTGCCCATGGATGCAGCGTTTCCCACGTAAACACCCCCTGCGGTTGCTCCGCCAATAATTCGTGCAGGGATTTCCCCGCCACGTATTCCATGGAGATAAACGCCGTCTCTCCCTGATGCTTTTGCAGATCATTGATCCGAACAATATTGATGTGGGTTAGCGCCTGAGCCTTTGCCACCTCATTACGCATGCCGCGCAACGCTTCCGGGTTATTGGAGACCTCGGCGGACAGGAACTTCAAGGCCACTTCCTTGCTCAACTCCTCATCCTGTGCCAGCCACACCTGCCCCATGCCGCCGGCCCCGAGGGGACGAATCAGGGTAAAGCGCCCCGCCCCGACCTTTTGGCCGGGCGCAATCGTTGCATTACCAAGCGAGCTTGCCATGCCGGGGAAGGTAAAGGAAACGGGCGGGCGGGGGAAAGGAAAAAACAGTAATCAGTAATCGGTCTGGCGGAGCTGAATTTGCAGCGGTCGGATGCGTTTCGAGGTTCGGACTTCTGCTTGACGTATATCCGCTTCTGAGTAGTCTCCACTTGATGATTTTAGGTGAATCGTGCTGAGCCTCTGCCGCGGCAATGGACTGGCGGGCGGATGTTCTGGATCGTTTACCAATACAAAACCTATAGAGAGACTCAATGCCATGGATATTCGCGGAAAGAAAGTCTTGGTGACCGGAGCGGATGGCTTCATCGGAAGCCATCTCGTCGAGCGCCTCCTCCAGTCGGGCGCCAACGTGCGCGCGCTGGCGTGCTACAACTCCCAGAATTCCTGGGGCTGGCTCGATACGCTCGACCGCGCCTCGCTCGAACAGGTCGAGGTGATCAGCGGCGACGTCCGGGATGGCGGCAATATGGATCACGCCGTCGAAGGGTGCGACGTGGTCTTCCACCTGGCGGCCCTGATCGCCATTCCTTTCTCCTATCACGCCCCGGAAGCCTATATTGATACCAACATCAAGGGCACCCTGAACGTCATGCAGGCGGTCCGCCGCCACAAGGTCGCCCGGCTATTGGTCACTTCCACGTCCGAGGTGTACGGCACCGCCCGCTACGTGCCGATTGACGAGCAGCATCCCTATCAGGGGCAGTCCCCCTACAGCGCCAGCAAGATCGGCGCGGATCGCCTGGCGGAATCCTTTTATCGCTCCTTCAATTTGCCCGTGGTCATCATGCGCCCCTTCAATACCTTTGGGCCGCGCCAATCCGCCCGGGCGGTCATCCCCACGATTATCACGCAATTGCTTTCCGGCTATCAGGAAATCCGCCTGGGCAACCTCGCGCCGACGCGGGATTTCGTCTATGTCAAGGATACCGCCGCCGGGATGCTGGCGCTGGCGGAATGCGATCAGGCCGTCGGGCAGGAGATCAACATCGCCACCGGCGTGGAAATCTCCGTGCGGCAACTGGCGGAGGAATTGATCAAGCAAATCAACCCGGCGGCCCGCCTGATTGAAGAGGACCAGCGCAAGCGACCGGTGAATTCCGAGGTGGAGCGCCTGCTCGGCTGCAATAAGAAGATCCGCGCCCTCACCCCCTGGCAGCCGCGCTACACCTTCGCCACGGGATTGGCCGAGACCATCCAATGGCTGCGGCAACCGGAAAACCTGGCCCGCTACAAGGCGGGCATCTACAACCTCTAATTCGTAATTATGCGCGCAATCATTCTGGCGGGCGGCAAGGGCACCCGGCTTTGGCCTTACACCGTGAGTCTGCCCAAGCCCCTGGTGCCGCTCGGGGGGGAAATGCCCATCCTGGAGGTGCTCCTCCGGCAGTTGCAAAGCCAGGGCGTCACCCACGTCACCCTCGCCGTCAACCACCTGGCCAATCTCATCCAGGCGTTCTTCCAGGATGGCGCGCGCTGGGGGTTGCGCATTGATTACTCCATGGAAGACAAGCCGCTCAGCACCATCGGCCCGATCACGCTCATCCCGGATCTGCCCGAGCAGTTCCTCGTCATGAACGGCGACGTGCTGTGCGACCTGAACTTCCGCGACTTTTACCAATGGCACGCCCAGCAGGACAACGACGTCTCCGTCTCCGTGTTTCGCCGGCAGCAATTTGTGGACTTCGGCGTGCTGCGCTACGACGAAACCGGGCGCCTCACCGAGTTTGTGGAAAAGCCCACCTACGATTTCGATGTCAGCATGGGCATTTACTGCTTCAACCGCCGCGCCATCGAGCGCCTCGCCAAGGGGCAACTCTACGGTTTCGACCATCTCATGCTCGACGGCATCAAGAAGGGCTGGAAGATCAAGGCCCGCCCCTTCAAGGGTTACTGGCTGGACATCGGCCGCCCGGATGACTACCAGACCGCCAACGAGCGCTTCGCCGAACTGAAAACCAAGCTGGGCATCGCCGGATGAAAGTCCTGATCACAGGAGCGGCGGGACTGCTGGGCCGGGCGTTGCTGGACCGACTGCAACAACGCGGGGATTTGGAACTGCACGGGATTGACCAACGACCGTTCCCGCTCGCCACCGCCCATCTGGGGGATTTGCTGCAGCCGGAATTCGTCGGCAAGTTGATCGCCGAGCTTCAGCCGGATCAGATTTACCACCTGGCCGGGACCTTCTCCAACGATTTCCAGACCGATTTCTCCTCCAACGTCGCCACCACGCGGCTGCTCCTGGACGCCGTGGTCCAGCACCAACCCGCCGCGCGGCTGCTGCTCATCGGCAGCGCCGCCGAATACGGCCTGGTGCGCCCCGAGGAAAATCCCATCCGCGAGGACCACGCCCTGGCGCCGGTCTCCATGTACGGCTGGGCCAAGGTCTGCCAGACGCAACTCATGGGCTACTACCAGCGGGTGCGCGGCGTGGATGTCTGCATGGCGCGCCTCTTCAACCTCTCCGGGCCCGCCTCGCCCCGGCTGTTCATTGGCCGGCTTTACCAGCAGATTGACCAGTTGCGGCGCGGCGAAATCACCGAGATCGTCACCGGCCCGCTGGGCGCGGTCCGCGATTACCTCGCGCCGGAAGCGGCGGCGGAACTCCTGGAAGGCATCATGCAGCAAGGCTCCGCCGGCGAAGTCTATCACGTCGCCAGCGGCGTGCCCGTGACGATGCGCGAGCTGATGCAGCAAGTCCTCCACCAGGAGGGCCTCAGCGATTGCAAAGTCCGGGAAGAAACCCGTGCGCTCCCCGGCAAACTCGACATCCCCTGCATCCACGCCGACATGACCAAGACCCGCGACCTCTTGCGGCCGGGCCAGGACGGCGCGGCCACCGGCGGATAATGCGCCCTTCCCCCATGCCAGCCAGCCACTCATTCGCCGTATGAAACTCCTGATTGATCATCCCCTGCCCTTTTTGCTCGCCCACGGCGGCGAACAAGTCCTGATCGAGCGCACGCGGCAAGCGTTGACGGAACTGGGCGTCGAAGTCGAATACCTGCGCTGGTGGGATGACCGGCAGACCGGCGATCTGATCCACTTTTACGGGCGCGTGCCCATCGAATACCTGCACTTCGCGCATAAGAAAGGCATGCCCGTGATCATGAGCGAGCTGCTCTCCGGCACCGGCGCGCGCTCGCCGCTGGCGCTCACCGCGCAGCAGGCGGCCATTGCCCTCTTCCGCCGTTGCCTGCCCAAATCCTTCCAGGCGCGGTTCGCCTGGGATTCCTATCAACACGCCGACGCCATCCTGGCCAGCACCCCGCTGGAGGCCAGCCTGGCCGTGCGCCTCTTCCGCGCCCCGCCCGGGCGCGTCCACGTGCTCACCAACGGCGTGGAGGAAATTTTCTTCCCCAAACAGCCGGCGCGCCGGGGCGATTGGCTGCTCTGCACCGGGCGGATCACCGAACTCAAGCGCACCCTGGAAATCGCGGAGGCGGCCCTGCACGCGCAGACGCCGCTGTGGGTCGTCGGACGCCCCATGGCCCCCGGCGATCCGTATGCCGAACAATTCTTTAAACTCGCGCAGGCCAACCCCAAGCTGATCCGGCACGACGCGTTCCTCTCCCTGGAACAACTCGCGCAGGCGTACCGCGAAGCCCGGGGCTTCGTCCTGCTCAGCCGTTGGGAGAGCCTCAGCCTGGCGGCGTTGGAAGCCAGCGCCAGCGGCTGCCCCTTGCTGCTCTCGGACGTCCCGTGGGCGCGCAGCGTCTTTGGCGAAACCGTGCGCTACTGCCCGGTCACCCCGGTGCGGGAGCAAACCGCCGCCGTGCTGCGCCAGTTCTACGATGCCGCGCCCCAGCTCCCGCCGCCGCCCCGGCCCCAGACCTGGCGAGAAGTGGCCGGCACCCTCAAAGCCCTCTACGAACAACTGCTGCTGAAAAAGTAGCCCGCCCCGCCGCCTGAGGCGGCCAACCGAATTTACGGCGGGAATTCCTGTTGGGGAGCGGTGTGCCCAGACACGGCGGAAAATCAGTCAGAAACCCGCGCGGGAAGAAAACGTGCAGCGTTTAACCTATTATTATTTATTCTTCTTATAGCACATCTTATGCATGCTTTGAAAATGGCTTTGGGAGGACTGGCTCTAGGTATTTGTCTGCTGGGAGAACCGTCTGGCAATGATTGATCCCGCGATGAGTTGCAAGGAGTGGTAAATCACCAGCGGCAACATCGCCAGACTTTGGACGGCGGGATCAGGAAAAAGGATTTTGGCCATGGGCGCTCCGGCTACCAGGGATTTCTTGGAACCACAGAACAGAGCGGCAATGCGGTCTTCCCTGGAAAAATGCAGCAGTCGGCAGATCAGGTTTATAATGGCAAAGACTACCCCAAATAGGATCAGCATGGCAACCATGAGAATCAGGACGGCAAACAATCCGTGATGCTTGAAAACACCCTCCAAGAAGGCACGGGCAAACGAGGAATAGACAATTAACAGGACGATGGACTGGTCGGTGCGTTGCATCCCGTTTTTATGGCGCTCGGCCCAGTGGACCAGCCGACGGTGAAATATTTGGCCAATGATGATGGGGGCCAACACTTGGATCATGATTTTTTGGATGGTATGCCAGAGATCAAAGTCCGCTTGCGAGCCGGCCAGGAACACACTCATCCATATCGGAGTCAGGAAGACCCCAAGGATGCTGGAAAGGCTGGCATCGAAGATGGCGCCGGCTACGTTTCCCTTGGCAATGGAGACCATGACGACTGATGAGGAGACGGTGGAAGGCAAAGCGGCGACGTAGAAGACTCCCAATAGCCAGGCATGGTCCACCTTTCCGCGCAACAGGACAATGGCGGCGAGCACGAGGAGCGGAAATAAGATGAAAGTGGCACTGTGAACAACCAGGTGCAGCCGCCAATTGGCAAATCCGGCCCGCATTTTCTCCGGGGACAGTTTTATGCCATAAAAGAAGAAGATGGAAGTGATGCCTAAATCGGTCAGGAAGGACAGGGGAACCGGGCTATCTTTCGCGGCGAGACCGGGGAACGCCCATGCCAATGCGATCACGCCGATTAAGGCCAGGACAAACCCATCCAGCCCGATCCTTTTTAGCCATGGCATCGGGCGTTGCGGCGATGAGTTGGAAGATGAAACGGCCATCACGTTAAACGTCAACCGCGCCCATTGGAACAGCGCAGGGGAGAAATGGCAATGGCGAACGCATTCACCGCTTGCCAGTTCTGGGAATAAATTTTAGGCTGCCGGGCGTGGAACTGATGCCGTTTAACACAATAAAAGCATACCTAGCCCGTTGAATGCCGGGATGGGTATAAATATTTACCGATATGAATACTCCTGTCACCTCCCCTGCCCTTCGCTGGCCGGCAAATTTGTTGGCACCGCACCCGGTCTTAACCCGCGCCCTGCCCTTTTTTATTTTTGTGGGGCTGACGGGCCTGCAAGGCCAGTTCGGCGAAGAGTCGCGGTGCTGGTTTTATCTCGCCAAGACGCTGGTGGGGGCCTGGCTAATCTGGTCGGTACGCCCGCTGATTGCAGAATTGGAATGGCGGATCAGTTGGCAAGCCGTCGCGGCGGGAATCGCAGTCTATGCGCTATGGGTCGGGATGGATGGGTGGTATCCCAAACCCGGCAAGGACGAACCATGGAATCCGCACACGATTTTCGGCCAAGGAGCCGCGCTGGCGTGGTTCTTCATCGTGGTGCGGATTGCCGGATCGTCGCTGGTTGTCCCCATGCTGGAGGAGGTTTTCTTCCGCTCGCTGGCGTACCGCTATGTTGCCAGCGTGGATTTCCTCAGCATTCCGCTGAGCCGGTTTTTGCCGGTGCCGTTCCTATTGGTATCGGCGTTTTTCGCGGCGGAACATCGGGAATGGTTGCCGGGATTGCTGTGCGGCTTTATTTTCCAGGGGTTGGTGATTCGCACCGGGCGGCTGGGGGATGCGGTAACTGCTCATGCGCTGACTAATTTTCTGCTCGGGCTGCACGTGGTATGGAAAGGCGCATGGAATTTCTGGTGAATGCGGCTCCGCCTTGCGTGTTGTTCGAGGATGACCATCTGCTGGTGGTCAACAAACCCGCCGGGATGAACACCCACGCACCTTCGCCTTTCAGCGGCGAAGGTTTATACGACTGGCTGCGGCACCGCGAGCCCCGCTGGGCCAGCCTGGCGATTCTCCACCGGCTGGACAAGGACACTTCCGGCGTGATGTTGTTTGGAAAATCCGACCTTGCCAACCACTCCCTGACGCAGCAATTCACGGCGCACACCCTTCACAAGCAGTACATTCTGGAAACGGATCACGCCGTGCGCCCGGATACTTTCACCGTCACTTCGGCGCTCGTGCGCGCCGGGGATAAATATGTCAGCCGGCCGGTTTTTCCCGGCGGCGATACGGCGGAGACCCGTTTCACCGTGCTTTCCCGCGAGGGTAACCGGACGGTGGTTCGCGCCGAACCGATCACGGGCCGCACTCACCAGATTCGTGTTCATGCGGCCGATCGGGGTTTTCCCATTTTGGGCGATACGCGCTATGGGGGGACGCCGGCGGCCCGCGTATATTTGCACGCGGCACAAATTTCCTTGACGCATCCCGGGACCAACCAGCCCGTCACGTTCAAAGCCGAGCCGCATTTTTCCGCCCACCCAAATCTGGCGTTGCGCCGCGCGGTGATCACGCCGGAGGCCACCAATGCCTTCCGCTTACTGCACGGCGCGGCGGATGGCTGGCCAGGTTGGTATGTGGATCGCCTTGGGAATTATTTGCTTTCCCAAAGTGAGCAGCCGCTTTCCGACCGCCAGCAGGCGGAGTTGTGGCGGCTGGGGGAAAGTTTCGCGGTTCCCAGCCAGGAGGCCATTCTGGGGACGTATCACAAGATTCTCTCGCGCGAGATTCGCCATCTCCGCGCCGAGGATGCCTCGCCACGGCTTTGCGCGGGCACGACGGCACCCGAGCGTTTCGGGATTCGGGAAAACGGCGTCCAATTTGAGCTGAGCATGGGCGAGGGTTATTCCGTGGGGCTCTTCCTGGATCAGCGCGACAACCGTCGCCGGTTGCTCAGCGGTCACGTTGCGGCGGGGATTCGCCTCCCGCAAACCGGCGCGCGCCTCCTCAACGTGTTCGCCTACACCTGCGGTTTTTCCGTCTGCGCCGCGCTGGGCGGGTTCGCCACTACGAGCCTGGATCTTTCCAAAAAATATCTCGACTGGGGCCGCCGGAACTTTTCCCTCAACGGTCTCGACCCCGCGCAGCACGATTTTATTTTCGGGGACGCCTTTGATTGGCTGAAGCGGCTGGCCAAGAAAGGCCGGAAGTTCGACGTGATCGTCTTGGATCCGCCCACGTTCTCGCAATCCCGCGAGCGTGGCGTGTTCCGCGCCGAAAAAGATTATGGCCGTCTCGCGGAGGCGGCGCTGCCGCTGTTGCTGCCGGGCGGGATTCTCCTCGCGTCCACCAATGCCGCCGGGCTGGAGCCCGAGCGTTTCCTGGAAATGCTCCAGGGCGGCGTGCAACGCTCCGGGCGGGATTGGGTGGCGTCCCATTACGTGCCGCAACCGCCGGATTTCCCCGTCACGCGCCAGGAACCAGCGTATTTGAAAACGGTCTGGGTCAAGGTGGGATAAGGAAAATTCGTCCGGCTTTCGGGTTTCTCCCAGGCTGCCAGCCGCAACCCGTGCCGCGCCCCCCAATTAGATGTAGTACATGGCGTTTTTACCGCCGTGCGCGTCCATTAATTGCTGAAACGTAATGGCATTCGCTGTCTCGACTACGCTCGTCTGCAATTGCAGCCAGGCGCGACGCAGCTCGGGCGGGCAATCTTTGTCATGGATCCCCGTCGTGTCAAAGACATGCCCGTGCATGCAGCGCAACACATCCCCCATGGAAATCTCGGCGGGCGGGCGGGCCAACATGTAACCGCCCTGCTTGCCGCGCAGGCTCCGAACGATGTTGCGCGACTTCAACTCGATGAGAATCTGCACCAGAAACTTGGGGGGGATCCCCTGCTCTGCCGCCAACGTTTCCACGCGCTGGGGCAGATTTTCCTGGTAATGCCGGGACAGCCCGAGCACGGCGCGGGCGGCATAATCGCTTTTGACGGACAACTTCACTTCGCCGAAGATAGCGCGGTTTCGTTCGCCTGCAACTGTCTTTATCGTGCCAATTTTTTCAATTTTTCGCTGGCAACCATTTTCGCCGTCCGCTAATAATGCCCCACCTAGATCATGAGCAAGCAACATACAGCCACGGGGTTTCATCCGGTCAGCGCGCCGGATTTTCTCCCGCTTTCACAACTCCGGGATTTGCAACTTCAGCGCCTGCGCGCCATCACGCAGCGCGCCTATGACCATCAGGCGCTCTTCCGCCAACGCATGGAGCACCGCAACGTCACCCCTGCCGATGTCAAATCCCTTCAGGACATTGATAAACTTCCCTTTACGGTCAAGACCGACCTGCGGGACACCTATCCCTTCGGTCTCTTCGCCAGCCCCATGAGCGAGATCGTCCGCCTGCACGCCTCCAGCGGCACCACCGGCAAACCCATCGTCGTCGCCTACAACGCTCAGGACATCGCCGTGTGGACGAACGCGATGATGCGCAGCTTTGCCGCCTGCGGGGTTCACGCCGGCGATATTATTCAGAACGCCTACGGCTACGGGCTCTTCACGGGCGGCCTCGGGGCGCACTATGGCGGCGAGGCCCTTGGCGCGACGGTCATCCCCATCTCCGGCGGCAACACCGCCCGCCAATTGATGATCATGAAAGACTTCGGCGTCACCGTCATCTGCTGCACGCCGAGCTATTTTCTGCACCTCCTGGACCAGGCCGCTGAACTCGGCATCAACATCAAAGACCTCCCCATTCATACCGGCGTCTTTGGGGCCGAGCCCTGGACGGAAAGCATGCGCCGCCGCATCGAAACCGAAAGCCATATCAAGGCGTACGACATCTACGGCCTCTCGGAAATCGTCGGTCCCGGCGTGGCGATGGAGTGCCAATGCCAAGCGGGCGCGCACATCTTCGAAGATTACTTCTATCCCGAAATCATTGATCCCAAGACCGGCAAAGTGCTGCCGGATGAAGCCGAGGGCGAACTGGTGCTCACCACCCTGTGCAAAGAAGCCATGCCGATGCTCCGCTACCGCACGCGGGACATCACCGCCCTCACCAGCGAGCCTTGCAAATGCGGGCGCACCCTCCGCCGCATCAAGCGCATCTCCCGCCGCAGCGACGATATGTTCATCATTCGCGGCGTGAACGTCTATCCCTCCCAGATTGAGGCCGCCCTGCTCAAAGTCGAGGGCACCCTGCCCCACTACCAGATCATCCTCACCCGCGAACACGGGTTGGATGAAGTCGAAGTGCAAGTCGAAGTCACCGCCGAAGTCTTCAGCGACACCATCAGCGTCATGGAGCAACTCCAGGCCGACCTCTCCCGCTCCATTGAGAACACCATCGGCATCCGCGCCGCCGTCCGCCTCGTCCAGCCGAAGACCATCGCCCGTAGCGAAGGCAAGGCCAAACGCGTCATTGACCACCGCAAACTCTAACCGCAGCGCCGCAACCCCATTCCCCTTATGAAACTCAAACAACTCTCCCTCTTCCTCGAAAACCGCCCCGGCGCCCTCAGCCGTCCGGTCAAACTCCTCTCGAAGCACCACATCAACATCATCACCCTGAGCATTGCCGACACCCAACAATTCGGCATCCTCCGCTTCATCCTCCGCGAATGGGAGAAAGCGAAGAAACTCCTCGAAGCCGACGGCTGCGTGGTGAAGACTACGGACGTCGTCGCCATCGAAGTGAACGACGAACCCGGCGGCCTGGCCGACATCCTCACCGTCATCGAAAAGGGCGGCATCAACGTCGAATACATGTACGCCTTTACCCTCAAGAAAGAAAACAAAGGCGTCCTCGTCTTCCGCTTTGACGATCCCGACCGCGCCGTCCAAGTCCTCACCAAAGCCAAGATCAACGTCATCACCGAGATCGAGCTATTCCGCCGCCTGGACGCCTGATTCCCCCGCCGCGCGCCGCCGGTCAACCCCGGCACATGCCCAAGGGAATCGCCGGAGCCGCATCATTTGGGTGCGGCGGCAAGGTGGGGTGACGGGGGCCGCGACGCCGCTTTGGATGAGCGCGCAGGCAACCGCACCGGGCGGATTGGCGGCGATAACGCTGGGGATCACAATGCCGTTCCGTACCCCCTCACCCTAGCCCTCTCCCTTGGGGAGAGGGAATGCCGTTTGCCGCGTTTTGAGATTCCAAAGGTCATCCGTGCGCTCCCGCCGCTTCCGTATTCTGCGCCAGACGCCAAAGCCCCACACCCAACCCATCATCCGCTCCCTCAGCCGCAGAACGGACCTCCTCTCCCTGAGGGAGAGGAAAGAGGTGAGGGGGTATGAAACTCTGGGAATCCCGGTGCCTGATAAATCCCCCGCGCCTTCATAGTTGAGACTCGTTGCCTCGTCACCGGCGTTGGGATTTACTCCCTTGGGAAACTGTCCCACGCGGTTCCAATTCTCAGCGTCGCCCTTCCAAGGCGCAAGGTCGGATTTCCAACCTGGAACTCAAAAATCGTGGTTTTTGGGTTTGCCGCTACAACTTTTACGTTATCCGCTACAACTTTTACGTTATCCGCTATGACTTTTACGTTATCCGCTATGACTTTTACGTTATCAGTTATGACTTTTACGTTATCAGTTACAACTTTTGCGTCATCCGCTGTGACTTTTGCGTTATCAGTTACAACTTTTGCGTCATCCGCTACGACTTTTACGTCATCCGCTGTGACATTAGCGTCTCCTGCTGAGACTTTTGGACTTTCGGCTGGGACTTTGGTGGCTTCGGCCACCCCTCCCCACGAAACCCCACGTATTCCGCCGTCCAACCCCCTAGAAGTGCGGCAGTTCTCCCAAGAAATATGCCGGAACCCCGGCGCTCCGGATCGCATTCCCGGCCCGCCAAGGCGGAAAAACCACCTTTTGGGGCACAAAACCACATTTTTGCCCCCCATCCGCGCCGTCCCAGCCGGGAACGGTGCGTTTTCCCGGCGGCGGCGGCTCCCATGGCGGCATTGCGACATTTTCCGGCGCGGTTATCACCATCAAATACTGGTCAGTCAGGGTAATCACAGATATAATAGACTGCATACTGATGTTGCCTCGTTCGACGTGTTACCGGCTGGCGGTCGCGGGTCGGTTGCCTGGATGGCCATGCCTGAAATGGTGGTATTGTGCCGCCGGGATCTGCTTTGCCTTGGTGATAGGTTTGAATGCCGCAACCATTGTCAACGATCCGTTCACCGATGGCAGCCGCACCAACGCCACCGGCGGTGATCCGCAAGGCTTGGTGTATTACCTGGGACAGACCAGCACCGTAGTCACCGTGACCAACGATACTGTGGGCCTCGGCTCAGGCAATGCCTTATGGGTTGTGCCAAATGGGGACTACGCAATCATCCTCGGGCAATTCAATCCCGTGACCCTGACGGACCCGGGCGATTTCATCCGGGTGAGTTTTGATTTTCGCTTTACCGGTGCGCCCTCCAACGCTTCATCCGCCCTGCGAATGGGATTGTACGACACCCAGATGACCCGCACAACCAGCGATACCTCCAGCACCGCGCGGAACGACGACCTCGGATACGGCGCATATATCAACCCAGGTACTACGGGCAATAACCTCTCGGTGTTCAGCGAAAATGCCGGGAACGAAATCTTAGGCGGCGCCTCCCCTGCTCACGTCGCCGGCTTTGGCACGGCTGGTGGCTCCACCAATTGTGGCATGACGAAACATACATTATCCCTCCAGATCATCCGGCAAACCAACGGCGACCTGACCTTCACAGCCCAATTGGATGCGATGGCGTCCGCCACCGGGACGGTAGCTGCCGCCTCCGTTTTGACGTATCGTTTTGACGAATTTGCCATCGGCGATGCGGGTAGCGCCATTCGCACGCCGTTCATGATGGATAACCTGCTCATTACCGCCACCGCCGATGACTTCGACCGGCTGCGGAAAAAGTGGTTTAATTTCCTGACCGGAGGCACCAATTACAATTTAAGCGATCCGCTGGTGATAACCGCCATCAAGAATATTACCAACTCGGCGAATGGCAGTTGGAGCAGCATGGATAAAACCACGAATCGCACCTACCTGTGGTCCGATGCGGCCAGCACGGCCAATTCAGCGCAATTGACCACCTGCTACAACCGGATACTGGCCATGGCGCTGGGTTACGCCACGTATGGTTCCAGCTTGCGCAGTAACGCCACCCTGGCCGCCGATATCGCCAGCGGACTCGATTGGATGTACACCAACCGCTACAACGAAACGAAGAGCCAATACGGCAATTGGTGGGACTGGCAAATCGGTGTGCCCATGGCGCTGCATGATACTTGCATCCTGATGTATGAGTACCTCACGCCGACCCAACTCGCCAGCTATGCGAAAGCCAGCACCAAATTCACCCCGGCACCCAGCATGACGGGCGCCAACCTGATGTGGACGTTGCGCGGTGTCGCAGTCCGTTCCGTATTCATGGAGGACATCCCCAGCATGATCAAATGCCGAGACAGCAACAGCCTGATATTCCCCTACGTGACCAGCAGCGATGGTTTCTATACCGATGGTTCCTTCATTCAGCACGGGAATCATCCCTACACGGCCGGCTACGGTTCGTCGCTGCTGGCCACCGTAGCCCCGATTTTGCCGTGGCTCAAAGACTCGGCGTGGGAGGTTACCGATCCCGCGCAAACCAACGTCATTAACTGGATCTTTGATTCCTTTGCGCCCATCGTTTACCGCGGTGCCGCCATGGACATTGTGCGCGGACGCGAAATCTCCCGTAACTATGGGGATCACTCGACCGGCCATGGGATTATCGCCAACGTGTTTCGCATCGCCCAGTTCGCCGCTCCTGCCGATAGTGTACGCATCAAAAGCCTGGTGAAGTACTGGGCGCTGGCAGACACAGCGCACAGCTTCCCCAGCACCGTTGCGCTACCCATGATTGGACTGGCGGAGCAACTGCTGGCCGACACCAACGTTGTGCCCGCCGCCGAACCGGTGTACCACAAGCAATTTCCAAACATGGATCGAGTGATCCATTTGCGGCCTGGTTATGGCTTCGTCCTCAATTATTGTTCCAAACGCATCTACAATTTTGAGTCCATCAATGGGGAAAACCTGCATGCCTGGTTCAACGGTTACGGCATGACGTTCCTGTATAACAGCGACCTGCTACACTACAACGATTATTTTTGGCCAACGGTGGACCCCATGCGATTGCCAGGCGTGACGACAGATCAGTGGGCTCGCCCGGATGGTATCTACGCCAATGCATACAGCCAAAGTTCTTTGGGCAGTTCCAATTGGACAGGAGGAGCCGTGCTGGATAACACCTTTGGCGTTGCCGGGATGGAGTTGCGCGTCTATGGCAGTTCGCTCACCGGACGGAAATCCTGGTTCATGTTCGACGATGAGGTGGCTGCCCTGGGTGCTGGGATCACGTGCAGCAGCAATGTCGTGGAAACCACGGTGGAAAACCGGCGGCTAAGCGGCACGGGCACAAATGATTTAGTGGTGAACGGTACATTGATGCCCGCCACCCTTGGGTGGTCCACCAACCTCGCCAATGTCGCCTGGTGTTTCCTGAACGGCGCGGGCGGTTATTATTTTCCCACACCGACAAATCTCAACGCGGTGCGCGAGGCCCGCACCGGGTCGCTGTTTCAAATCAACACCAACCAATCCACCAACCCCATTACGCGCAATTATCTGACGCTTTGGCGCAATCACGGCACTGGGCCCACCAATGCCGCGTATGACTATGTGTTGCTGCCGAACAAATCGGTGACTGAGGTCAGCAACTATGCCAGCGCGCCACGCGTTCAAATCGTGGAAAACTCCTCCCAAGCGCAGGCGGTGCGCGAAACCAACCTGAACATTCTGGCCGCCAATTTCTGGGGGACTTCCGCGAAGACCGTGGATTACCTGACCTGCAACAATCGTGCCAGCGTAATTGCCCAGGAAAACGCCTATCGCGTTTCAGTCGGCGTCTCCGACCCCACACAAACCAATACCGGCAATATGGTGGTTACTCTGAACCGGAGCGCGGTTGCCGTGCTATCCTGCGATACCAACATTACGGTGAGTCAACTTAGCCCCACCGTGCAGTTAAACGTCAACGTCAAGGGACTGCGCGGACAAACGGTTCATGCCCTCCTGGCCTACAGCACCAACACGCCGCCAATCATCAACTTGACCGCTCCCACCAACGGCTCGTTTTGGTACGGCGGCCCCATCACCCTATCCGCCAGCGCGACTGACTATGACCCCGGTGGATCGGTGGTCAAAGTGGAGTTTTTTGCGGACGGTTCCAAGCTCGGCGAAGACACCAGTATGCCGTGGCAATTCACCTGGACCAACCCGCCGGGCGGATTCCATACGTTGACGGCGCGTGCCACCGATAACAAGGGATTGACCGCCGATGCGGCTGCGATTGGCATCGAGGTTTTTCCCAGTCCCTGGCAAAATCAGGATGTGGGCGCCACCGGCCTGACCGGCGATAGCCAATACAGCAACGCCACGTTCACCATCATTGGCGCCGGGTCGGACATCTGGAGCACGGCGGACGGTATGCAATTTGTCTGGCAGCCGCGTACCGGTGACGGCGTGCTCACCGCCCGGATCGTCAGTCTGACGCCCACCGACCCTTGGTCCAAAGCGGGTGTGATGATGCGCGAAACCCTGGACGCTGGGGCGCGCAATGCGTGTACGCTCCTGAGCATCAGCAATGGCCCGGTCTTCCAGCGCCGGTATGCCACCAACGGCGCCTCTTATAATTCTACCACCACCAAAATCCCCGCGCCATATTGGGTGCGGCTCACGCGCAACAGCACCAACTTCACCGGACAAACCTCGGCTGACGGCACCAACTGGACCACCCTGAACACAGCGGTCATCACCAATTGCGCGGCGCAGCTTTACTGGGGATTGGCCGTGACGGCGCACAACACCGGCCTGTTGAATACATCCGTGGTGGATAACGTGTGGGTGAACTCCACGCCGGTGGCTGCCGCGCTGACCAACTGGGCGCTGGGCGCTGGGCAAGTCCTGCAAATCACGAACCCGATCACCGACGCGGATATCCCCCTGCAATCATTGACGTTCACCTTGCTGAACTCTCCCTCCAATGCGGTGCTGGATGTCAGCGGTCTGCTAAGCTGGCGGCCAACCGTGAAGCAAGCCAATACCACCAACCTGTTCCGCCTCAAAGCGGTGGATAACGGCCAACCCGTGCTGGCGGCCACACAAAGCTTTTACGTAACCGTACCGTTGCTCAGCACCTCGCGCCTGGGAGCCATGACGTTCACCAACGGCAAATTTACTCTGCGTATCCAAGGCGATACCGGCCCGGATTACTCCATTCGCGTCTCCACCAATTGCGTTGACTGGTCTCCGCTCCCAACCAACAACGGGCCAGGATATTGGACCGATTTGGCGGCCACCAATTACTCGCGCCGATTTTACCGCGTGCTCCTCGGGCCATAACCAGTAAACCAATGTTTCAATGGTAATCCTGGCGTTCGGCAATCCTGCCGCGCTTTAAAACTCCACGCCGGTTTTGGCGCCCACTTCCATGATGTATTTACGGGCCTCGGCATATTCCTCGGCGGACTTTAAATGCTCAATCATGAGCGGAGGCTGATGCGGCAATTGAGCCACCCGCTTTAAATAGGTGGCATAATCAATCACCCCTTTGCCAGGACAAACCTCGCGGAAATGCACATTCATCTCCACATCCCAAGTGAGGTCTTTGGCGTGACAACTGGTGATATGGGAGCCGAGTTTATCGAAACACTCGTTGATGAGATCGGTATTGCGGTAATACCGCTCCGGCGAATTAACCGCATTGCACACATCCAAGTGTACGCCAAAGCCCGGACGATCCACCGCCTTGATCATTTTTAGATAATTGTCCGGCGTATCCGGATACGCCCAGCCCATCATCTCATAACAAAATTTTGCGCGCCTGGGTTTGACCGCATCAATGATCTTGCGAGCATTTTCCACTGCGGCATCAAAAAACTTGGGGGTGAAATTGTCGGGATGTGGACCAAACCATGAAGTGGGGTTAAATGATCCGGCAATATCCACGCAACACCGAGCGCCAAGTGCCTCGGCCAAAGCCAGACCATCCGTCACCGTTTCCAGGTTTTTTTTCCGTTTCTCCGTGTCCGCATCAAGCAGGTTAACCCATCGCCCCACCTCTGCGAGCACTACATCGGCTTTGGCAAACGCATCCGTAAACGCCCTGATGTGGTCACCATCGCTGATGGAAATCTTAGGACAATACGCGGCGCGATAGCCGAGCAGGCGGTGGGCTTGGGCAAAGGCTTCGGGATCATCCGACTTGGCATAGCTGGGACCACCCAGGCGCACGTTTTTTCCAGCGGGTGCCCCCCAAGTTGGTGAGCCGTAAATAAGCCCCAAACCGGCAAGCGCGGCAGAGCCCACAAACTGACGTTGCGACATGGTTGGCATGACAATGAATGGCTGGGCTACGTTGACAACCTGTACCGCGTCAATGGCGGCACACCGCCTGTTTCGGCAATATTACTCGAGCCGATGTTCTGCCACGCTGCAGCGTGCCTTTTCGGACATGGAACCAAGCGTATAGGTGCCACCACCAGGACAAACAGGCTGCCGCTTAATGTATTTATCCGTCCCCACCAAGTCTTCCATCTTCGGCGTATCCTTGCCCTTCTTTTTATTCTCCAACGCCCATTGTTCCTTGGCACCATCCAATTGGCGCTGGTAATTGATGCACGCATTGCGAATCGCGATAGTGCGCACGCGCGCATTTTCGCGATACGCATTACCCAAGGTCTGCGCTCGTTCGGACAAGGTGCTCGGCTCAAAGAAGTCACCAAAGGCCACCTGCCAATTGGTGGTGCCGCCCCGATACAAACGAAATACCAACCCCTGCGTCAAATTGGTGGTGCCATTCTCAAGGCTGATCGCCGTCGTGGCCTTGACTTTGACCGGCCAAAATTTCTCCTCTTTACCGGTGGTATCTAGCGGAGCCCAGCCGGGGGAACCAATTTCGAGGATTTCCGCCAAAGGCCTGCCGGTGGGCTTCAGGGGAGTCTGGCTGAAAAACGTCGCCATGGTATTGGCGGCCGCCTGTTGCATGAGTGGTTGGATTTCCTTGAGCGTCGGACGGCCTTGATCCGCTTCGGCTGCGTTGATCGCAAAACCGGCGACCAAAAGTGCGCCAGTGACGACCGTCGTTAAAAGTGATCGCTTGTGCATAATGGGCAATGTTGTCATATCAGTCATGGTTCATTATTACTAGTTCATCAACCGTGTGCGGTAAAAAATACGCAGGTCGCCGTTCATATACAAGCGCGGAGTCGCGGAAAATTACACAACGAAGCAGAGCTTGGCGTCATCTTGAAAGCTCATTGGAATTAGTGCGCAACGTAAGCGTGACGCAGCGCATGTCCATCACCTGCTTGCCCGGAATTTGCAGCGCGCGCAAGGTGAGCAGGCCGCGTCCCTTTTCGAGTTTCAACACACCAAGATTCAACTGCTTGAACTCTTTCATGTATGACTCGCCCTTGCGCGGCACACGGTCTTGGTTATCAATCAACGGGGGATTCCAGCCGGGATTGACTTTGCCGGTCACCTGGCTGCCATTGAAGCTAAGTTCAACGGTAGATCCGGCGTCGGCTTCCCGGCAGGTATATAGAATCGCCGTGTCATATTCACCGCTCGTGTTGACTTCAATATCCCAAGTCATCTGATCCTCAGGGCGGGTCCAGTTGACGAAATAGGAGCAGTTGGGCGCGCCGGAACTGCGTTTCACTCCGCCATGCGGCACACCATCGCGAGCGGGCAGCGGCGTCATGGGAAACTCGCGATACCCCACCGGGTAAGGCCGTTCATCCTTGGCGTCGGACAAATTTTCGTTTTTCCAAGCGGCAACCGCTTGCGCGAGGCGGGCGGCCACTTCCGGTTTCTGGGCGGAAATATCCTGCGTCTGGCCGGGATCAGCGATCATGTCAAACAAGCTGCCGCGATCATCCAGACGATATTGCCGGGTGCGCACGCTGATTTTCTTGCCTTGCTGCGAAAAGATCATGCGATCCGGCCAATCGGTGGCAGCGCCCAATAGCAACGAGCTGAAATCCCGACCATCCAACGGCTTGACTGGAACACAGGGAACACCGGCCAATCTGGTCAACGTCGGCAGCAGGTCAATGGCACCGCAGACCTCGCGGATTTTGGTGTCGGGCTTGATGTGGTCGGGCCACCGGATCAGGAACGGCACCCGCACACCACCCTCATCCACGGAACCTTTGCGGCCTTTCATGCCGCCGTTCCAACGCCAGCTATTCGGGCCGTTATCCGAGAAATAAATGACGATGGTGTTTTCCGCGAGCTTGAGTTCCTCCAGCTTGCGTAACACGCGGCCGACGTTCCAATCAATGTTCTCGCACATTGCCAAGGCGCACCGCGTCACGTCCAACTCCTCGAGCTTCGGGTCCGTGGCACGCATGGCGATGGATTTATCCTTGAAGCGATTCCAGTACGTGTCCGGCACCAGGAAGGGGGAATGCGGCGTATTGAATGGCAGGTAACAGAAAAATGGACCGTTCTTGTGTTGCTCAATAAAGGCCATGGCATGTTCGGTGAAGTCATCCGCGATGTAACCTTTGCCGCGCACCATTTGGCCGTTGTGCTCCAGCGGAGGATCAAAGTATTCACCCCAGTGACCCGAGGTGAATCCATAATATTCCTGAAATCCGCGCGCGTTGGGATGATACGGCCATTGGCTGCCATTGTGCCATTTGCCAAACGCGCCGGTCGCGTAACCGGCGGCTTTGAAGTAATCGGCTACGGTCTTTTCGTCCGGGTTCAGCCGCTCCTGGCCGGTGGAGACGCCACGCACGCCACTGCGCGCATGATAGCGTCCCGTGAGAAACTCCGCGCGGGTCGGGGCACAAAGCGCACAAACCTGGAAACGTTCGGCCAAGGCGCCATCCCGGGCCAGCGAATCAATATTTGGGGTCTGCAAGTTGATATTGCCATGCACACTTAAATCACCCCAGCCCTGATCATCGGCCAGGATGATCACGATGTTGGGTGGTCGAACGGCTGGCGTGACAGCCGCGACCGTCAGGGTGGCAAAACTCCCCAGGCAAACGGCCCCGAGGCACCAGTAGAACCAATGGTATATGCGTTTCATATCAAAGTTTTCTCAGGTCCATCATTTCAGAATTGGGCGGCGACGGTAGTAATTGTTTGTAGGTAGACAAAAATACTGACGGGCGTGGTTTTGTGGACGGCGTTCGCTTCAGTGCCGGCAACGATGATCCACGATCCAACGATGGATTTCAGTATCCTTGATGGCAATCAAAACGGAGTGTGTTCTTATGAGGGGATCCACACCGACTCATCAGTTCAGTTTCGCATCCAGGCAATCAATCATGGACTTGATGCGGAGTAAGGCCATGCCGGATTCCTCCTCGACCAGTTCCATTGTGTCCTCGTTACCCTCCATCAAGGCCTCCAGCACGATTCCCAATAGTGGCATTTGATTATAATTATTGATCAGCGTGGCGGTATTGTCGCCGAATTTCATCGGCGGATCATTGTCCAGCTTGCTGAGGAATTCAATATTGCGCTCTTCCGCCTCGACCAGTTCATCCGGGGTTACCGCCGGCAATTTCGGATACTTGGTAAGGATGACCTGCAAGGCGGCAATCCCGATGAAAAAGTATGTGGACTGGGTTTCCGTGGGCTTCTCCGACTCCATGAGCGTGGACAAATACACCACCAACGCCGGCTGCATGTTGAGCAGTCGGTCCATGAATTTTTTACCATGCTCCGGTGGCGTCTCCAACAAGCTTTGCCAGATGGCTTCGGCCTCTTCGTAAGGTATCGTTTTCATAGTTATTCCACAAGGATTAGAAATTAGCCGGCAGGCTGCTGGGATAGAAACTGCCGGATGCTGACCAAGCTGAGGGAGAGCTGCTCCAACAACCGGGCAGCTCGGGATAAATCCCCCTGTTTTGCCTGATTTTCCAGCGACCTGAGCGCGGGCACGACGGCATTCATGCCGCAGGAGGCGCTGGAGCCAGCCAGTTTGTGCGCCAAGGCTGCGATTTCAGCAGCCTTGCCGGCGGCCAAGGCTGCTTGCATGGCTTGGGTAAGTTCGTCCGCTTGGGAGAAATATAGTGCAATCAATTGCTGGCGAGATTCGGGATCAGCGTCACATAGCTCCTGCAGTCGTTCCAAATCCACTGGTGGTTCCGGAGAAGCACCCGTGCGGGAGTTGGGCACCTGGTTCAAAGCATCCAATTCAGCATTCGCAGCCGTTCGCACCGAACCATCCTCCCCAGGAGAGACACAGCGCTCCAACGCTTTTTGCAATTCGGGCAAGTGAACCGGCTTGCTGAGATAGTCATCCATGCCGGCGGCCAGACACACCTCGCGATCCCCCTGCATGGCATGGGCGGTCATGGCGATAATCCGCAGCCGTTTCCGCGATCCCGTTTGTTCAAGTTGGCGGATTTGCTTGGTGGCCTCATAGCCGTCCATTTCAGGCATCTGGCAATCCAAGAGCAACACGTCGTATTCAGTGTGGCGAATTGCTTCAAGCACCTCCAGCCCGTTGGCCACAACCTCAGCGGTATAACCGAGATTTTTCAGTTGCCCCACTGCCACCTGTTGGTTGATCACATTGTCCTCAGCTAACAGGATGCGTAGCGGCACGGCGACATGGCGGTTCGCCACCACGGGAACGAAACGACGGACCGCCGCCGGCGTACACCCCATGACGGTGGCCAGGCAATCAAATAACTGCGATTGCTTGACCGGTTTGTTCAAATACGTTTCAATGCCAATCGCATGCAACTCGTCGGGATTCAATCGATGGCCGAGCGAGGATAGCATGATCAGCCGGGTGTGGGCAATCCGCGTGTCAGCCTTGATACTGCGCGCCAGCATGACGCCATCCATCTCCGGCATTTGCAGGTCAAGGATGGCCAGGTCAAAGGGATCGGAAGGGGTTGCCAGCAACAAGCGCAACGCCTCGGCCCCGCTGGTGACGCTGGCGTGGCGCATTTTCCAAGCATCGGCATGATGTTCGAGAATTTCCCGGTTCGTGGCGTTGTCATCCACAATCAGGAGGCGAACGCGCGTCAGGTCTGGGATGGATTTGGACGGTTGTTTCACCCTCACCGGTTGTTTTTCCAGCCGCACCGTGAACCAGAAGGTGGAACCATGGCCAGGTGCGCTTTTCACCCCGATCTGGCCATGCATCATTTCCACCAACTGTTTGCAAATGGTCAACCCCAAACCGCTGCCGCCATATTTGCGCGTGGTGGAGCCATCCGCTTGGGTAAAAGGCTGGAAGATTGATTGTTGCACGGCGGGCGGGATGCCAACCCCGGTATCCCTGACTTCGATCCGCAAGACCACTCGCGTGGTGGATTCGTCGGCTTTGGACACGCGTACCACAACCTCACCCTGCTCAGTGAATTTGACCGCATTCCCAATGAGATTTAACAGCACTTGACGCAGCCGACCGGGATCGCCACGCAACTGAGTGGGCACATCCGGCAGGACGAGTCCGGCCAACTCCAGTTTTTTGGCATAGGCGCGCTCCGCCATCGGTTCGAGCGCTTGCTCAATGGTTTCCTGCAAATCAAAATCGATCGTTTCAAAGACAAGTTTCCGGGCCTCGATCTTGGAGAAGTCGAGGATGTCATTAATAATGGTGAGCAGGGACTCCCCACTTAACCGGAGGGTTTCCACAAAATGCCGTTGTTGTTCGTTGAGATCAGTGTCGAGCAACAAGCCAGCCATGCCGATGACGCCATTCATGGGAGTGCGGATTTCATGGCTCATGTTAGCCAGAAATTCGGCCTTGAGTCGCGCGGATTGCAAGGCGGCGTCGCGCGCCTGAGCCAATTCCAGTTCCATGCGTTTGCGCTCCGTGATGTCCCGCCAATGGACAAGTTTGATTTTTTTATCCCCCATGGCGATGACACTCATGGAGACTTCCACGTTACATTCCTCACCATCCAAGCGACGATGGACCCATTCAAAACAAATGTTCCCCTGCTCAAACACCAACTGCGAAAGACGCTCGGCCTTGACGCTGGACAGCTCGCCATCGGGCTGATGCTCGGGCGATAACGCCACGGGCAGACAGCCCAGTACCTCCGCCTTGTCAGCCGCCCCCAGAAATTTTACCGCCGCCGCGTTGCAATCCACGAATCGGTTGGTGCCGTCGAGCAGCAGAATGGGGTCGGGCGCGCCATCGAACAATAACCGGAATTTTTCTTCGCTTTGCCGCAGCGACTCGGAGACCAGACGCCGCTCGGTAATGTCACGATTGCTACCGCGGATTCCCATGAATCCACCATTTTGATCAAAGACCGGCTGGCAGGAATGGCGAATATGCCGCACGGTGCCATCCGTTCGCACAATCCGGAAATCCAACTCCTCACGATCTTTGCCGTGGAGCGCCCGTGCCCGATGGTGGTTAAATAAGGGCTGGTCGTCCGGAAGAATAATCCGTAGTTGCAAACCGGGATCATCCAGAAATTGCTGGGCCGTGTATCCGGAGATTCGGTCGCAGGAGGGGGAGCAATAGATAAAGTGGCCCACGGGGTTAATCCAGAACTCCCAGTCATACGTATTATCGGCGACGATCCGAAACTTATGTTCGCTTTCGCGCAACGCATTTTCCGCCTGTTTGCGTTCGGTAATTTCATCCTGAAGCCGGCGATTATTGGCGGTCAGTTCGGCAGTGCGCGTCTGCACCAACTCTTCGAGATGATGGCGATGCCGGACCAGTTCAATGGCCGTGCCGGCGAGATTGGCTGACGCCTGGTAAATATCCAGCAACTCCGGGGACAAATCGGCCGCCTGTTGGTGCGCCACCAGCATGACAAAACTCACCCGCTCCCCTTCCATGACCGGCAGGCAGGCGGCATGCCACGGCTCAGGCGTCAAAACCACCCCCGACACCGACTTGCCGTGCTCCAGCACCCCGGCAATCATCCGCAGGTTGTCGTTCACGAGTAAACGGCAAGGGAAATCCTCAGCCGGATGCGTGCAGGAAGTGATGACGACGCCTGATGACTCGCCCGCTTCAGCAAACGCCACCCAACCAGCCTTGAAAAATTGGACAATCAGTCGGGCCAGTTGGTTCCAGATTTCCTTCCGGGAATTCAGACCGATAATGGTTTGGGCGGATTTGAGAAACGCCTCAAACTCGAGATGCCGCCGGGCCTGAGTCACCCGCCTCAATTCCCGGCGATTTACCGCTTCCCGTAACTCCCGCTCAATGGAGGGAACCAGCCGGTGCATGTTCGGCTTTAAGATATAATCATGCGCCCCGTTTTTCATCATGGCGACCGCGAAATCCTCCCCGATCACACCGGAAACAATGATAAAGGGCATGTCGAGTCCCGACTCTTTGTACACTTGGAGCGCGCCTTGCGCGTCGAACCTGGGCATCTGGTGGTCGGAAATAATCAAGTCCCACGACTCGTCGTGCAGCGCCTTTTTCATTTCCCCAGCCGTCGCGACCCGCCGGTGGATGGGCTGGTAACCGGCATGTTTGAGCACCAAGAGAAGCAATTGCGTACTGGTTTCGCAATCTTCCACGATCAGCACCCGCAACAGGATATTCTGAGGTTGTGTCATGTTTTATCAGACGGATTCACAAGCCGCCGCAAAAATTCGTTTGTTTCGCAGGCACTGTATCATGCGCCGGCGGCTTTGCCAAGCTGCGATACAATTTTTCCTGATTCGTTACGCGGCAGGGCGGACTTGCGGCTTGCACTCCGCAAGCGCGCGCGTTATTGGTTCGCTTGTACTTATGATTATCACAAGATTCCACATCGCTGCCGCGGTTACTGCCGCCGGGATGCTTCTGCATGCCCTGCCGGCCTCGACCGCCGAGACGAAACCGCTACGCCCGAATATCATCTTCATCCTGACCGATGACATGGGTTATGGCGATGTGGGCTGTTACGGCGGCTCCTTTGCGCCCACTCCGAACCTGGACCGGATGGCGCGCGAAGGCATTCGCTTCACCCAATATTACAGCGCCTCGCCGATCTGCTCCCCCTCGCGCACCGGCGCCACCACCGGCATGTACCCGGCCCGCTGGAACATCACCAGCTACCTTCAGACCCGCGCCGGCAACCGGGCCTGCGAGCAGGCGGATTTCCTGGTTCCCAACGCCCCTTCCCTGGCCCGCACCCTCAAAGCCGCCGGTTACGCCACCGGCCACTTCGGCAAATGGCACATGGGCGGCGGGCGCGACGTCCTTAACCCGCCCCGCTTTGCCGCGTATGGTTTTGATGAACACGCCAGCACCTGGGAAAGCCCGGAACCGCATCCCGATATCACCGCCACCAACTGGATTTGGTCGCCCAACGACAAGGTGAAACGCTGGGACCGCACCGCGTTTTTTGTGGATAAGACCTTGGACTTTCTACAGCGGCACCAAGGGCAACCGTGCTACGTGAACCTGTGGCCGGACGATACCCACACCCCTTGGGTGCCCAGCCAGGAACGCTTTGGGCTGTACCCCAACGGCCCGGCGGAAGAACGCAAGTTCCGCGCAGTGCTGGACGAATACGACCGCCAGATGGGCCGCCTGTTCGAGGGGATCAAGACCCTGGGGCTGGACGCGCAAACGCTCATCGTCTTTACCAGCGACAACGGCCCGCTCCCCAGCTTTCGCGGCAGTCGCTCCGGCGGCTTGCGCGGCAGCAAATTGAGTCTCTACGAAGGAGGCACCCGAATGCCGTTCATCGTCCGCTGGCCGGGCCACGTGCCGGCGGGTCGCGTGGATGATCAATCCGTGTTATGCGCCACCGACCTGTTTCCCAGCCTGTGCGCGATCACCGGCGTCACGCCGCCCAAAGAGTTTGCGCTGGATGGCGAGGAACGCAGCGCCGTGCTCCTGGGTAAACCCGCGGCCCGGGCCCGGCCGATCTTCTGGGAATACGGCCGCAACACCAACGCCTTTGCCTTTCCCAAAGGCGCCGACCGCAGCCCCAACGTGGCCGTGCGGGATGGCGATTGGAAATTACTCGTCAACGCCGATGGCACCGACGCCCAACTCTACAACCTCAAGACCGACGTAAAAGAAACCACCAACGTGCTGGATCAAAACCCGGAGCTGGCCCTGCGGCTAAAAGAAAAAGCCCTGGCCTGGCGAAAAACGCTGAAGTGATAGTGCGCCGTGCCTTGGCCCGCCCCATACCGAGGAAACGCGACCTCCGAAACGAGCCACCGCAGTAGCCCGCCACTTTTCCCGCACCCCAAAAACTTTCACTGGCACTTCTGCCGATTTCCCTGGGTGCAGAAAACCATTCAGGGGCTCCCCTGGCTCATTTGGGGGCAGCCCTATTCCATTTTGGGGCGCGCATAAATCGCTTGGGGGAATCCTCAAGCCATTTGGGGCCGCCCCTAAACCATTTAGGGGCGGCCCTGTTTCCTTTGGGGGCTCCCCCAACTCGCGTGGGGGTTCCCCTAAACCATCTGGGGGCTCCCCCAAATGGCGGAGTGGCGCGCAAAAATGGCTCGGGGGGAGGCTATAAATATTTTCGTGTAAGTGGCCGACGATAGCTGAGAGGATAAGAA
>JBAXGN010000099.1 GCA_037139415.1 Verrucomicrobiota bacterium
AGTTCCAGTGTGGCTGGTCGTCCTCTCAGACCAGCTACCCGTCTTAGCCTTGGTGAGCTTTTACCTCACCAACTAGCTGATAGGCCGCGGGCTCATCTTGAAGCGTCAGGTCTTTCGATCCCCAACTTTGATCTCACGATCACATGCGGTATTAGCTCGTCTTTCGACGAGTTATCCCACACTTCAAGGCAGATTCCCACGTGTTACGCACCCTTGCGCCGCTCCGACTTGAAAATATTGCTACCCTCAAGTCAGCGCTCGACTTGCATGTCTTATCCACGCCGCCAGCGTTCGTTCTGAGCCAGAATCAAACTCTCCGTTCAAAAACGTTAGTTTGATATTTGTTGTTTCCTTGCGGATCCAACTTGCATTTTAAAACTCAGCTATCTTATACCGAAGTACTTGATAGCCAATATATAGGGCTTAAAACTTATCGCACAATTCAATTTTCAAAGAGCATCCGGTCTTGCGACCAAAATTGTTCCCATTTTAGGGACAAAAATTTCTGAGAGCCGATCTTTTCTACTACTACCGGCAGCTCAGTGCCAAATCTATGACGCGATCAATTTACTCACTATCGCGGTGACTGTCAACGACTATTTTCACTTTTTTTTCGCCGTTGTTTTGGCAGTCACTTCGTTCTGTATCAAACGAACGAGGACATATTTACTCCCCTTCTCAAAACAGCGCAAGCGTTTTTTAAAAATATTTTTAACACCGCGCTTTTTGGGCCCCACGTTTTCCACCACCTGAACTTGCATTCTAACCCTGTTTTATTGGGAATTATTTCAAATTCTGTGACCCGGATTTGACCCGGATTTAACCTGAAAAAAAAGTTAAAAAAAGTTTTGGGACAGCCCTTCTGGGACTTTGAAAATGTGATTTTTTCTCTCCATCTCATCCACTTCAATCGCCCTACCACTAAAACACACACATATCTGCGTGCTCCAATCATTCAATCTTGAGCTGAGTATTCACATTTTCGCTCAATGAGTCGAAAAAACGCCTATTAAGCCCGTAAATCAAGGCTTTTGGCGCAGAGTAGGCTCAATGTTTTGCAACATCTTTTCGTCCCCTTCACCACTTTTTCTTTATCACTATTCGCATCCCCTAGGTATGGCAGCGTGAAAACGGGAAATTTACCCGATTTTTCCGCAATCAATTGCCTATTCGTGCGGGTCGAAACGTCGGGAATCTTCGTTCCCATCAGCACCACTGCGCCGTCAGCGCCAGCCACGCTTTTCAATACACTTAGGCTCAAGCATATATGATTGATACAGCCCAAGCGATTTTGGGCGGCAAGCAACACTGGGCATTGCAAACGGTTGATTAAATCCAAAACCGTGTATCCTTCTCCCAGTGGGACCATCAAACCACCTGATCCTTCCACCAATAGGCATTCACAACCTTTCGCCACCGCGTGGATATGCGCTAAAACCGCCTGTAACCGCACGTCTTTGCCCGCTTTTCGCAACGCCACCAACGGCGCAACCGGCTGCCGAAAAAACCAAGGATTTACCTCATCTTCCGTAAGCGTGCCGGGCTGGAATTGTTGCAACAGGGCCACATCCGCGCGGTCCCCTGAACAAAATGGCTTCACCGCCAGCGCTGCCCTGCCTCGCCCACGTAAATACCCCAGCAGCAATGCCGTCAGCACGGTTTTCCCCGCCCCGGTATCCGTTCCAGTGATAAAAATAATTTTGCCCATAAACGGCGACTACGCTTGTTTCTGCGGCACTTTTGGCGGATAATTCAACCCGGCTGGTACGGTGTTGTTTGATTGGCCCCTGCCCTCTATCCCTTCTGGTTAATCACCCGCAACGCCTTCTTGCCCAGTATGCCGTTGCTGGCAACGATATCATAAAAATGGTCTGGCCGTCCCGCCTGGCACAAAAATTCCCCGCCGGCACATTCAATAATCAAGGCCCCGGCCGCGATATCCCATAGCCGGATATTGCGTTCATAATACACGTCCATGCGGCCCGAGGCCACGTAGGTGAGGCACAATGCTGCGGCACCCATAATGCGGATTTTCCGCACCCGATTCACCAGCCGCTCAATTTGCGGCAACATTTCCCGGAGCACTTTTTTACTTTTGGAAAACCCCAGCGTGAGAATGGCCTCGCGCAAATCAGCGCGGTCACTGACGTGGATACGGCGACCGTTCAACCAGGCTGATTGCCCCCGGATGGCCGTCCACAGTTCATCGGTGAACGGCTCGTAGATTACGGCCACTTGGGATTCAAACCCGTCGTACTGCTTGCTTTCGCGCGACGCCGAACTCCCGGAAACTCTTTCCTGAAGGGCAATGGAGACGCACGCATGGGGAATGCCATAGGCAAAATTAACCGTGCCGTCAATCGGGTCCACTACCCAGCGTTGCGCGGCGGCGGGGTCACCGGCAACCCCCTCCTCACCCAGCAAGGCGATTTTGGGAAAAGCCGTTCGCAGCCGGCGCTCAATCAAAGCCTGGCAGCGCACATCCAATTCCAGCTTGATGTCGTGCTGCATGATTTCGTTGATTTTCTTGGGGGCGCGCAGGTTTTGACGCATCAATTTACCCGCCGCCCGCGCGGCCGCCACCGCCGCGCTCAAAGCCCGTTTTTGTTCGATTAATTTCATATGTGCTTGCCACGCCGACCCTGGAATCGCATCTGCATGGGCATCGCCGGGGTCGTGCCAACGACTAACCACGCGTCATCATTGATGCTGCAAATTCAGCTTCAAAGTCAAGTTAATTGAGTGGAGTTAATTGAGTGGAATAATGGTAACAAACAATTCTAAATCAGCACCCGGGTGAAACGCCTGGATTCCATCCCACCGTGCATGCCATACCACAGGTCATTTGCGTGCGGCCAGTTCCATCTACCAAGGGAGCGGATGGAACTTGATCGCCACGGGATCCGCGTTATCCGGGGAAAACTCCAGCGTCAAAAAACCGCCGTCTTTCAGCAGTTCGATGCCGGTCAGTGAGGGGCAGAGGACGACGTTAAACGGCTTCCATTTCCGCGCCTCAGCCAGGGCGGTGCTCATCCGGCGGGCAGTATTGCCCAGAAAGCGGATGGGCGGCATTCCACCGAGCAAACGGCTGAGCTTCAACACTTGATTGGTATGCAGATGGCCGATGAGGGTGTGTGCTACGCGGGACATTTTGGTGCGCACGGCGTCCAACTCCATCAAAAATGGCAGCGCGGAAGGGTCATGGCAGAATAGCAGCACCCGCTGTTCAGGCTTCAGCGCCGCAAACGCTGCCACGATCTCTGCAAGGTGTTCCTTCCGAAGCCGCCACCATTCCGCGCGCTCGGACGCCAGCGCCTCACTTTCCAGAACGGGCAACCCGACCAGCGTCGAGGTCACCCCCAGCAACACAAAACGGCCGCGTTCGACGCGCCAAAACGGTTGTAGCCCCAGTTCTGTCACCGCGCGCCGGTAACTCTCCAGGCGCAATCCGCCGCAGCCACCGAACAGGCTGAACTTCCCCAACTCATGATCGCCAATCGTGGCCGCAAAATTCGGCGCAAAGCGCGCCCGCAACGTGTCGAGGCACATCCGAGTACTCTCACGCACCGCGTCATCCGCCACGCCGATGAACGCGCTGTCACAGGAGTAATCCCCGTTCACAATGGCGAAATCCGGCTGACCGGCGGCGTCCACTAACCGCTGCAACATACCGTGATGCAGCAGCGGATTGGAGAGCCAGATGAAACGCCGTTGCAACCGGGCGGCGGTTTTGATCAGCCAATTTTTTATAACGGCGGATTCATACCCCGTCCGTTGGCGTTCTTGCGGACCAGCGAAATGAATATCGCTGGCCACCAAAATTTTAAGCGGTGCAGCCATGCCGGTAGAGCCAAGGTAGCGCGAACACCTCAGGATTGTCGAGCCATTTGCCCGTGCTCCCGGCCTGCACCAACAGACCGGCTCCCCGTCTCGGGCTTTCGTGTCAACCTAAGCGGCGTTTCATTTGGCTCGAACCACTGAACCTGAGCAAGCTAAGGAGCGCGGACCTCCGGTCCGCTGGGGGGTGCGAGAGCAGCTCCGGTGATTCGCTCCGCAGTGCGTGCGGCTAAAGCAGTCAAAACCACGCGGGCCGGAGGCCCGCGCTCCTTAGGTTGGCGCCAATGCGGCTAGGGAGTCCGTTCCCCCGCCCCGTAGGCCGCCGTGGTCCAAAAAGTGGCAGCCGATTGGAGGGGTACAATTTTTCCTGAAAATTTTGCTTGTCCAGTCCGGGGAAAATCGCCATAAGAATGCCCATGAACAATCCGAGTACACAATCGCAATTGCCATCATACATCGTCAACGCGACGCCCAACCCTGTGGCGAACCGCGCACCTTGGTTTAAAAACACCGCCCCGACCTACGCGGGCATCTTCCTCTGGTTCGTGTTCTGGCAGGGGGCCGCAGAAGGCCCCGGGGCTGGCACCCTATCCCAAGGAATTGGCTGGGCGCTGATCAGCCTCGTAATCGCCGCCTTGGTCTGTCATTTCCTATTTTATCTTATTCCCGGCCTATTGGGACAGAAAACCGGTTTACCGTTGTACATCGTGGGCACCTCCACCTTCGGTGCTTCCGGTGGTTTTATCATGCCGGGCTTCCTGATGGGCCTGCTGCAATTTGGCTGGCTGGGCGTGAATATCTATTTTTCGGCGCTCGCTTTGGCCGATGTCATCCCCGTCAAAGCTGAAATTCTCATGGTGGTCTGGGGTATCCTAGCCGCCTTCGTGGGCTTGAAGGGTATTCAGTACGTGGCCAAGGTCGCCACCTTCCTGCCGCTGATTCCGCTAGCCATCCTGGCCATGCTCCTCGCCAAGACCATTGGCAGTGTTGGCAGCTTCAATCCGGCGATGCTCGCTCCAGTTGACGCTGCCGCCACCGCCGTGGGTGCCAAGAGCGCAGCGTTGAGTCACTTTGGTGTGCTGGCGTTGGTATTAACCGCCGTGGTGGGCTTCTTCGCCACAGCAGGTGCCGCTGGCGTGGATTTCGGCACCAACAGCCGCGATAGCAAGGATGTCCAAATGGGCGGTATCGTCGGTATCGCGCTGGCCATTCTGCTCACCGCAGGTGCGGCGATGTTGATTGTCGCGGGTGTCTATGGGAATGCAGCCCTGGCCGCCAAGGCCGTTACGGCCAAAGCGGGATTGAACGCATTTAGCATGATTCCGGTGGTGTTGGGCGACGATATGTCCAAGTGGTTGAAGTTTGCCCTGGCGATTGCCGCCTTCCCGCCGGCTTGCTTCTCCTCCTTCATTGCCGCCAATTGTTTCAAGACCACGCTGCCCAAGGTGAATCCCTTCATCTCGGTGGGTATCGGCGCGGCGGTCAGCATCGTGCTGGCGGTGACCGCCCTGGCCGGCAAAGCGATCATCGTTTTCCAGATCATCGGCGCGTCCTTCGGCCCGATCTGCGGCGCGATGATGGTGGATTATTTGATCAACGGCAAACGCTGGACTGGCCCGCGCGCGGGCTTTAACCCGGCGGGTTGGATCGCTTGGGCGGCTGGTTTTGTGGTCGGCTTGTTGCCCATCATCAAAGTGTATGATGTCCCGGCTGCCCCGGTAGCCGCCTTCATAGTCGGTGCGGTGGTTTATTTCGCCTGCGCCACGGCTGGTATGCAATCACCGGTGTTGCCACTGGCCGCCGCTGATAAGCAGCAAAAGTAAATCTCGTTTTGACCAGCACACCCGCCGTTCAGGAATGGACGGCGGGTGTTTTGTTTTTACAGCGGAATCAGGTGCAAAGCAGGAAACCTATGGCATCTTGAACCAGCATGAACAGTTCAGGTGACTTTTTAGAGCCCCCCGGCTTATGGGTATCGGTGGACCGGGTGATCTATGACCGAAGCTTGCCGGCCCCAGCGGACCGCCCGCACAGTTTTGTGTATTTCATCACCATCCATAATGACACCGACCAACCTATCACCATCAAGGGGCGCAAATGGGTGGTTGTGAATGATCGCAATGAAATCCTGGCGTTGGAAGGAGATGGCGTGGTGGGCAAGTTTCCCACGATCGCCCCGGGCGATGTCTTCAGCTATAACAGCCGACATGTGCTGGACAAAAACCATGCCGTCGCAGAAGGCAGCTACATTGGCTTGGACGCTCACGGGCACAAGGTTCTGGTCCGGATTCCCAAGTTCAAAATGGTCGTGCCGGATTGACAGAAAAGCTCAGTCCATTATCACCAACGTTACCGAAATTGTCGCCCAAGCCAATGCTAGACGCGGCACCTTCGGCATGTTGTTGATGGATAAAAAACTGTACACGGAGAGCACCGGAAAGCACCCAAAAGGAAATTTTGATAAGAAGTGCGGCTTGTCTTTTCCCGGCGGTATTGTATCGTTTCTTTGTTGCTAGGCAATCGTCGGGTTGTGGCAAGCCACTTCCCGGCATTTTTTATGTTGGCTAAACGTGTTATTCCTTGCCTTGATGTGCATGATGGCAAAGTCACCCGGGGCGTCCAGTTTGGACGCGCCGAGAAGGGTGAATTGCGCAATGTGGGCGATCCGGTGGAACTCGCCGTCCGCTATAATGAGCAGGGAGCGGATGAAATGGTGTTCTTCGACATCACCGCCAGCGCGCACGGGCGGGCCAGCATGATTGAGGTCATCCAGCGGGCGGCGGATCAGTGCTTTATGCCGTTGACCGTCGGCGGCGGCATCCGCACGGTGGAGGATATGCACGTCATGCTGCTGTCCGGCGCGGACAAGGTCAGCATCAACACGTCCGCCATTACGACGCCGGACTTGATTCGTGCCGGCGCCGAGAAGTTCGGCAGCCAATGCATCGTGGTCTCGATTGACGCCAAAAAAGTCGCCCCGGATCGCTGGGAGGTGTTCACGCATGGCGGACGCAAGACCACCGGACTCGATGCGGTGGAATGGGCGAAAAAAGCCGTCGCGCTGGGGGCGGGAGAAATCGTGCTGAACAGCATTGACGCGGACGGCACGAAAAAGGGCTTTGACCTGGTGATCACGCGGCGGATCAGCGAGACGGTGAGCGTGCCGGTGGTGGCCAGCGGCGGCGCTGGCAGCCTGGAACACATGGCGGAAGTGCTGCTGGCAGGCCGGGCGGATGCGGTGCTGGCGGCCAGCATTTTCCATTTTGGCGAATACACGGTGGGCGATGTCAAACGCTTCATGGCCGCCAAAAATATCCCCGTCCGACTCGCTTGATTCCAAGCGGGCGGTGTTAGCGATGATGCCTGATTCCCCTGATACCTATGGAAACGTTCGTCAAACTTCGTTGGACCCCGGTGGTTTTGCTCCTGGCTTCAAACGTGTTCATGACCTTTGCCTGGTACGGGCATTTGAAATACAAAAGTTCGCCGTTATGGATCGCCATCATCGTGAGCTGGGGCATTGCGTTTTTTGAATACTGCCTGATGGTGCCTGCCAACCGGTTTGGCAACAGTAATTTCAGCGCCACCGAGCTAAAGATCATGCAGGAAGTCATCACGTTGTGCGTGTTTTGCGGATTCGCCATCCTATACTTGGGCGAGCGCATCCGCTGGAACCATCTGCTGGCGTTTTGCTGCATTCTCGGAGCGGTGGCCTTCACGTTCATTCCCGACGCCCCCAAGCAGGTGGCCGGCCCCCCGGCGTCGCTCAAGCATGAGGATGGCAAAGGGCCGAGGAAATAAGTCAACGCGCCAATTTCACTATGGAGACTCCGGCTTCAAATCACACTTACCGCCAAGCCGGTGGGATAGAAAACATCATTAGCCGCGAAAAGGCTCAAAAATCGCAAACAAAGAATGCGGGTTGCAGGTTAAGTTACGGACTTATCAGTAGGCGAAGCAGGGGCACCCTTTGTTTGTTTTCTGGCCGCTTCTTTTTCGTTTGATTCCAACGGAACCTGTCCGGAACCGGCTTTGCGCAACAAGGTTTCCGTGGCAATGGCCAGGGCGCGAAATTCGCCATGGGACAACGTAATCAGACTACCGTTCAGGTGGACCATTTCCAACCCGACATCCATCACCAACCGGTTTACCCGCAATTCTGGTGGCAGGACGGGCGTGGTCTCGGCAATCAATTGGCGCGCGCGTTGCGCCACCTGCCGCGGACTAAATGGTTTGGTGATATATTCAGACGCGCCCAACCCCGTTCCCAGCGTGTGCGCCTCGTTTGAATGGCAGCCCGTGAGCATGAGAATGGGGATATGCGCAGTCGTGTGATGACGCCGCAGGAACTCGCAGACGGCAATGCCATCCAGTTTTGGCATTACCAAATCCAGCAGGATCAGGTCGGGCTCGTGGGTCAATGCCGCCTGGATGGCGGCTTCGCCATCATAAGCCTTCACCACCTCCCAGCCTTCGTTATTGCACACAAAGGCCAGCAGTTCCACCATATCCGATTCATCATCCGCCACTAATACGCGTCGTTTCATTTAGGATGAGCAAAATAGCCAGCAAAAATGTCAGCTCTATGACGATTCGGTAACATTAACGCAAACTGTGTGCAGCCATGCTGACGCTAACCTAAAATTCCCTGCTTTATCCCCTGGCCGGGATGGCGGACATCCCGCCCCTCGTAGAGGTACACCACGTCTTCGGCGATGTTTTTGGCATGATCCGCGATGCGTTCCAGCGTCTTGGAGACGGTCATGAGGTGCAAACAAAGACTGATCATGGCGGGGCGTTCCACCATGAACCCGGCCAGTTCGCGATGCAACTGCCGGTTGAGTTCATCCACTTCTTTGTCGCGCGGAATGATGGCCATCGCCTGCGCCGAACCATGGTTGATGAAGGCCTCCAAAGCGTCACGCAACATGCCGAGTCCAATGTCGCTCATGCGGGGAATATCCACGTACGCTTTCAATGGGGCCGACTGATTCAATTCCACCGCGCGCCGGGCGATGGTAACCGCGCCGTCGCCCACCCGTTCCAGTTCATGGGAAATTTTCATCGTCATGGCGACGAACCGCAGATCGGAGGCCAGAGGCGCCTTGGCCAGCAGGCGAATCGCGTGGTCATCCATTTCGATCTCGAATTGGTCCAGCACATCGTCGTCCCGCTGCACCTGGCCCGCGAGGTCGCTGTCGCGTTCGGTGAGAGAACGCACGGCACGGGTGACTGCCTGCTCGGCGTGGCCGGCCATGGTGAGCAACTTTTGGCGGAGTTCCGTCAGTTCTTGTTCGTAATGTGTAATCATGGGTTGGGGGATAAAATCCAGATCGCAGACGCGCGCCTCAGCCGAATCGTCCGGTGACATAATCTTCGGTCTGTTTTTTCGCCGGGTTGGTGAAGATTTTCTGGGTGACATCGTATTCCACCAGCACCCCCAAGTAGAAAAACGCGGTGTAATCGGAGATACGGGCTGCCTGCTGCATGTTGTGAGTGACAATGACGATGGTGAACTGCTGTTTGAGGTCGAGGATCAGGTCTTCAATCTTGGCCGTGGCGATGGGGTCCAAGGCGGACGCCGGCTCGTCCATCAGGATAATCTCGGGTTTGATGGCAATGGCGCGCGCGATGCAGAGGCGCTGTTGCTGGCCACCGGAGAGGCCCATGGCGCTCGTGTGCAGCCGGTCCTTGACTTCATCCCACAGCGCCGCCGCGCACAGGCTTTCCTCCACGATGGCGTCAATTGTGGCCCTATCACGCGTGCCGTGCAGGCGGAGGGCGTAGGCAATGTTCTCGTAGATGGATTTTGGGAAAGGGTTCGAGCGCTGAAACACCATTCCCACCCGTTTGCGCAATTCGATCACATCCACATCGGGGCCATAAATGTCATGTCCGCCGATCTTGATCTGGCCGGTGATGCGCACGCCGTCAATCAGGTCGTTCATGCGGTTTAAGCAACGAATAAAGGTGGATTTACCGCAGCCGGACGGGCCAATGAGCGCGGTGACCAGCCGCTCTGGAACCGGCATCGAAACATCCTGCAACGCCAGCGTGGCGCCGTAATGGAGCGACAGGCCGGAAACCTCAATCAACGGTGGATGATTTGGTTCGGGCGTGGCCACCGGGAGCCGGGATTCGATGGTGAGATTGGATAGCGAGTTGTCAGCCATATTGTTATTGGACGAGTCGCATTTGGCGGCGCACCTTCGCGCGCACCAGGATGGCGACGACGTTCAAGGTGAATGTGAGCAGCAGCAGCACCAGCACGGTGGCGTACAGGATGGGACGGGTCTTTTCGATGTTGGGCGATTGGGTGGATAGAATGAACACATGATAGCCCAAATCCATGAATTGATCCGACAGAGATTTGGGCAGGCTGGCCATGTAGTAGGCCGCGCCGGTGAAGAGGATGGGCGCGACTTCCCCCGCTGCGCGGCTGATCGCCAAAATACCGCCGGTCAAAATGCCCGGCAAGGCTTGGGGCAGGACGATTTTGATGATGGTTTCCAATTTGGTGGCCCCGAGCGCGAGGCTGGCTTCGCGCAGGCCGGGTGGAATGGCTTTGAGTGACTCCTCCGTGGCCACAATCACCACCGGCAGAGTCATGACCGCCAGGGTCATCGAGGCCCACAGCAGGGCCGGTTTCCCCCAATGCGGTTCCGGGGTGCCATTCGCAAAGATTTTATCCAGGCCGCCGCCGATGAAGCTGATGAAAAAACCCAGGCCGAACAGGCCGAAAACGATCGAAGGCACGCCCGCCAGATTGTTGATCGCGGCACGGATGATCCGGGTATACATGGACATGGCCGACGCGTATTCGGTCAAATACACCGCCGTGATGACGCCAATGGGCATCACGAAGATCGTCATCAATATGACGCGGGCGGACGTGCCAACAATCATGGGCAGCACCCCCGCTTTGTTCACATCGAACATATCCTTTTCCGTGCCGGCGGTGACGAAGCGCCAGGATAAACCCTCCCAGCCATGGTAGAGGATATTACCGAGAATCACCACCAGGATGGCCAGGATGAGGCCCGTGGCCAAGCCGGTCACCCCGGTGAACAGGATGGAGGCGAAATCAAACCGGGCGGCGGTGAATGGGCGTCCATTGGCGGGGTGTGAATTCATGCCTTGCCCTCCAGTCTTCGCTTTAGGCGGTGAATGATGACATCCGCCACGAGGTTCGAGACAAAGGTGATGATAAACAGCAGCGACCCGATGAGGAACAGCATCCGGTAGTGATGCTGGCCGAAGACGGTTTCGGCAAGTTCGGCGGCAATCGTCGCGGTCATCGTGCGGGTGGAATCCAGCAGGCTCCAGGAAACAATGCTGGCATTGCCGCTGGCCATGAGGACAACCATGGTTTCCCCAATGGCCCGGCCAAAGCCCAGCACCACAGCGGCAAATACGCCGGGTATTGCGGCAGGCAGCACAATCTGCGAGGCCGCCTGCCATTTGCTGGATCCCAGCGCCAGTGCCGCCTGAGTGTAGCTGCGCGGCACGCTGGTCAGCGCATCCTCGGCGATGGAAAAGACCACGGGAATAATCGCGAGCCCAAGCGCGATGCCGGCGACCACCGCATTCAGGCGTGATTGGCTGCCGAGAATGGCTTGCATGAACGAGGCCAGGACAATCAGCGCAAAGAAACCCAGCACGACCGAGGGAATGCCCGCCAGTAGTTCGATGGCCGGCTTCAGCCATTCCTTCACCCGGGGCGGGGCTAATTGGGAAACATAAATTGCCGCGCCCAGCGCCAATGGAACAGAAAAAAGCAGGGCAACCAGTGTGGCCTTCAAACTGCCAATGAACAGTGGGATAAGGTTGTATTTACGGATGCCGGATACCGGTTGCCAGATGTACACCGGTTGTTCATAACCAGTCCATTGGTACGGCAATAACAGGTAACGCCAGGAGACGGTATTGACTGCCGCATCTTTGTCCTTGGGCGCCTCCTTGCGATCCTCGACCCGGATGGACATCAGGTCCTTCAGCGTTTCCTTGTCCATCCTGACGTACTGGGCCGCAGTGAGTCCAAGGTACGCTTGCACCTCCGCAGGCGACATTTTTTCCAAATCGCTCACTGGTCGCGCGACTTGGATGGCCGCGCTGTTCATTCTGCCCAATGCCACCGGCAAGGCTTCACGGGCGACGAACAGGAAAATCAGGAAAATCATCACGATGGCGGAAAGCGACACCAGAAAGATGAAACGCTCGGCCAGCCATTCCCCCGGACGGGCACGGTAACTCCGGTGCAGCCCCATCCAGCCGACGGAACGATTACTGGTTGCGTATTTGAGTGGCATGCGGGCGGATTTAAAAGGTGGGGCGTGCAGTCTGTAATTGGTCGCTGTAAACTTTTGCCCGCATGGTTGTCAATTCGAGGTGGTGCCGATGGTTAGCCAGACTATTATTTTTCGCGTAGATTGGCTGGCAACGGAAAATAGCCGATATCTTTGACCAGTTTCTGCCCCTCATCGCTGCGAATCCAGTTCAAATAGGCGGCGACATCGCCTTTGTCGAGCGCGGGGTTCACATAGATATACAGGTAACGCCAAATCGGATATACTTGCTTCATGACGTTCTCTTCTGTGGGCTCGATGCCTGGGCTTTTCGCGTCGTTCTTGATTTTGAAGGTTCTGGCGTCCAGACCGTAGGCTGCGCCGCCGTACCCAATGCCATTCCGATCTTTGGCTACCGCCTGCACCACGGCGGAGGTCCCCGGCATGGTCTGCGCCGTGGCGGCAAAATCCTGGCCATCCAGCACATGCTCTTTGAAGAACTCGTAGGTGCCGGAACTGTTCTCCCGGCTATACACGGTGATCGGGGCATCGTTACCGCCGACCTCTTTCCAGTTCCTGATTTTGCCTGTGAAGATTTTTTTCAACTGCTCGATCGTGAGTTCCTTGAGGGGATTCTCCGGGTTCGCGTACACCGAGAGCCCATCCAGGGCGACCTTGTATTCAATGGGACGCTTACCGAAGGCTTTCAGACACTCCTCGATTTCCTTGGACTTGATTGCCCGCGACGCGTGGGCCAGATCGGTCGTCTGATTTTGCAGCGCGGCCAACCCCGCCCCAGACCCGCCCCCAGTTACCTGGATTTTTACGCCCGGTTTTTTCGCCATGTACGCCTCCGCCCATTTTTGGGCGAGAATGACCAGCGTATCCGAACCGATGGCGGTTATCGTGCCAGCCTGAAGCGGCACCGTCAGCGCGATTGCGACTGTCAGTGCCACAATGGCTTTGGTAAATAATTTCATGGTTCTCTCCCAGTATGCACCAGGTGAGGCGGACGGTCAGAAACTCCAGACCAGATCGCATTGCAGCCGATACTGTTTTTCGCGGCCCGCAATCTGGCTGCCCGAGTTGATACCCAACGCCGGAGTACCGGCGTTCGGTGCGTCGGCCAGCGCGGTGGATTTTATATTCTGCGTCACGAAGTAGGCGACATTAAACATGAGCGGATTGGCGACCTTGTACGAGGCCTTGATGGTGTGGCCGCGCACATTGCTGCCGCCTTTGCCGCGCACGCCGAAATCCGATTCATTCCATCCGCTCCAAACCGAATTCAGCTCAATGTTCTCAAAATTATAGGAAACTTGCCAGTTACCCTTCTTCTTCGCCGAACCCATGGTGACGCCTACATTATAGGCGTCGCCGTCTTCTGGCGCAGACAGGTTCTTGACGTACTCGACCATGGGAGTGATCGGGAACGGACCGTCAAACAAAACAAAACTGTCCAACATGTAGGTGGCTTCCAGCCGGCCGACCACCTGGTTGAAATAGGGATAATAAAACTGGCGGTTGGCCGGGGTATAGGTGTTAAGCGACTGGTTGCCGTTGTTGTTGTTGGCGGCAACCCCGTTTTCCTGCTGGTGCGACCAGTTGATGAAACTACCCGCCAGCCGGGTCTGGAGCTTGGGATCCCATTTGGCGGTCCAATCCAACTGGTTCACATACGTATAAACGTCATTATTATGCGGCGAGCCGACCGCGGTGTAACCGGTGGGATTGTAGTTTTCCGAGATCACATATTGGCCGCTAGCCCACGACACCCTGTGCTTCTTACCCAGATCGAAGGTCAGCTTTTCCTGCGCGCCTTCCGGGGTATAATCATGGTCAAAAATCATGGTGGTCATCCAGAACTGGTTGTTCATTTTGCCAACTTCCGCAGTCGCCCAATCCCAGGGAGTCCAGCGCGCATACGCCAAGTCCACGTTCACGGCCTTCTTGGAACCGTTATTCCCCAAGGTGGTGTTGGTGGAAAGCGGGTCCGCATCCCCCCCGGCGCCATTGCCCGAGGCCAGGCGCATACCCACTTCAAACTGGTCGCTCATGATGGCCGTGAACCCCAAGCGCAGGCGATAACGCAGGCGATGTTCATCCTTGACGTACGGACCGGTGGCATTGGCCGTGGTCACCGGCACGGTGGGTCCTGTGAGCGGCAAATCCCGATTGGATTTATCCTGCCAGATGCCTTCATAACGCCCGCGAAAGTCACCGTTGATTTTCATCGAAGAAACCCATTCCGGCATCCCGCTTTTCACTTGGTACGACTTGGTGAAATTCTTATCCGTCTCATCTTTCAGTTGGTTGGCCTCGCGCACGGTGAGGTATCCTTTGTCCACCAACTTGTCAATCAACGCATCCGTGGATTGCGCGTGCGTTGCCGGCGTGAGCGCGCCAGCAGAGACGGCGGTGGCCGCCACGGTCATCCAAGTCAATTTGCTATTGGTCCAATGTTGTTTCATAAACTGTTCTATGTCTTGTTTCGTGCCAGGGAGAAAATGCGGGGCGAATGTTACAAACCAAGGTCTGATTTGTTACTTTCTTGTGACAGGTTTCACCAAAAAGCTAAACCCTGAGCGTAAAACAGCCCTCCAGTGGATTGAAAAATCACCGGCGTTTCGCCAGTTTTCCGGTGGAATGGCCGACCGCAGGCTGAACGACAGAAAGCCAGCTACGCGACCGCAAACGTTCGCGGTTGCTCGACAAGCTGTAGCAGTGCCGCAAAGACAGTTCCGACTTGCAGATGTGCCAGCCCGGCTGGTTCTCGCAGTATCCGCACCTGCTTGCTGCGTGGACGCCAGACCGTTTCATTGGTATGCCCCCAGAGCACCAGCCCAGACAACCCCACTGCCGCCGCGAGATGCGAAATGCCGGAATCATGACCCACAAACGCCGTGCAGCCGCTTAAACGCTCCGCCAATTGAGGCAGGGGCAAATGGCGCGCCACACAGAGGCGATCCGGCGGCCACGATACCGCCAGTCGCTCCAACCGCTGCCCTTCCGCTTCACCCCCAACCAGCAGAATTTTCCACGCAGTTTCCTCCAATACCCGATGTAACAGGGTGGCCCATTGGGTTTCCGGCCAATTCTTGGTTTCGCTGCCGCTCCCCGGATGACAGGCCAACCAACGCCCTCGATATGGCGCCGCCCATTCCGGGTTGATGCGTAAATGCGGTTCGGCGTCGGCATTGAACACAGCCAGTTGTTCCAACGGCTTTAACAACACTTCCGTGGCATGCTGATGGCCGGTGTCGTCCGGCCGATGAGGTCCCTGAATATAACGCGTCTGCCCGCAACGCTCCACGTTCTCCCGAAACACCCCGGCCGGATCATACAAATAGGAGAGGATTAAATCGAAGCCTGCGAAATAACAGACCAAGTCCAGATCCAATTGGGCGTCCCGGGTAAAAAATCGTGCCAGCCCCCGTGAGTCAATGGAACGCACCGCCTGGGCCAAGCCGCCAGCCTGGGCTAGCATCGCAATATGCGGATAGCCAAGCACTTCAATATGCGCATCCGGATATTTTCTGCGCAAGGCCGACAGCACCGGCAGCGTGAGGATGAAATCCCCGATCGCCCCACCCCGAATCACGAGAATTTTACCTTTGGGCTTCATGCACGCTTCATTGCCGCCATCCCGAGACCTCCATTTTCGTCGCGGTCGAACGGGCATTTCAAACTGACAACGCGCGGTACGGGGGTACCCAGTACCAGAACCAGCCTGACAGGTCCGCAGGCACGGAAGGTCGCTCTGTTTACTTGGAGTCCGTGCTCTTGAGCATGGCAATGAACTGCTTCATCGCCGGCGAAAGCACCTTGTGCTTCTTATAGATGGCGGAGAGGGGCCGGAAGAATTCGCCATCCTCAAAGCGGGCCTCGGCGAGCGTCTGCTTGCTGACTTCCTGGACAATGGTGGCATGGGGAACAATTGCAATACCCGCGTCAATCTCCACCGCGCGCTTGACGGTCTCGATGTTGTCAAACTCCATGACGACATTCACATCCACGTCGTGCTCGCGCATGATCCGATCCACCGCGCGGCGCGTCGGGATGTCCGGTTCAAAGGCAATGAATTTCTGTCCGGATAAATCCTTTAGGCGCAAAGATTTATGGCGGGCCAGCGGATGATGCGGATGGCAGATCAGCACCAGGTTATCCCGGCGCAACGGCACGATCTCCAATTTGCTGTCCTTGGTGGCATAGGCCACCAAACCCAGATCCACGACGTTGCTGATAACGTCCTCATACACCTGGTTGGAACGCCGGTATTCCACATGGACGTTCACCGTGGGATACGCCTTCAGGAACTTCTTCAGGTACGGCGGCAGATCGTGCAGGCCAATACTGTAAATGGTGGCCACCCGGATGGTGCCGGAAATAATGTCCTTGATCTCCTGGAGCTTGCTGAAGAGGGCGTCATAAGTCTGGATGATCTGCTTGGCATATTCATAGAGCACCTCGCCCTCGCGCGTAAGGCGGAAGCGCTTCTTGCTGCGTTCGATCAGGAGCGAGTTAAACAACCGCTCCAGCGTGCTAATCTGCTGGCTGACCGCAGATTGCGTAATTTCACTCACCTGGGCGGCTTTGGTAAAGCTTTCGGTTTCGGCCAGGTCACAAAAAATTTTCAAGCTTTCGATTTGCATGAGGAGAGTAAATGCACAATCCAAGATAAAGTCAACTAATGTTCTAAAAAAATTAACGGAATCTTATCATCGCATTGTCCGTTCACTTTTTTTGATATTTTTCACCGGCACAAGCGGCACCCGCAAATTCTGCTGGACCGGGAACATGCGATCTGATATCAAGCATAGCAAGTTACGGATGAATATTTCGGCACAACTATGAAAAAAATTCTCTTCACCGCCCAGATCGGCATGGCCTGTCTCAGTCTAATCTCCGCGCACGCCCAGTTTGGTGCGGGTGGCGGCAATCCGGGTATGGGCGCGCCGCAAGGCCCCAAGTTTGACGGTACCATGGCCCAATTCTTCGGTGAGCACACCGCCTTTTCGGCCAGCCTGCAAATGGAAATCAAGGCGGCCGATAAAGCGGAGCCGCTCCGCATGCCCGGCAAACTCGATTTTGACCAGGGCAAGACCCGCTGGGAAATGGACATGGCTGAAATGAAAACCGCGCAGGTGACGCCGGAGACCGCCGCCATGCTGAAGAACATGGGCTTGAGCAGAATATCGCTGATCACACTTCCGGGCAAAAAGACCACGCTCATGGTTTATCCCGACAAAAAGGCGTACGTCGAGATGCCCATGGAATCCGGCAAATCCCAGGCCGCCGCCAAACCCGAGGATTACAAGACCGAAACCACCGAACTGGGCAAGGACACCGTGGACGGGCATCCGTGCGTCAAAAATAAAATGGTGGTTACCGACAAGGAGGGAAAAAAACAGGAGGCCACGGTTTGGAACGCCACCGATTTAAAAAAATTCCCGGTCAAAATTCAGTATGCCGAGGAGCAGGGAAATGCCATCACCATGTCCTTTAAAAACGTGAATGCCGCCAAGCCCGCCGCCAACCGCTTCGACGCGCCCATCGGCTTTACCAAATACAACAGCATCATGGAACTGATGATGAGCAGCATGGGCGGCATGCTGCCCGGTCAATAATTTTTTGTCGGTATCAACTCGGGATTCTAACTCGATACTAAAACAAGGCGTCGGTTTGATGCTGCCCATGGGTTTTGATCCAACAGCTACTTGTAGTATAGCTCCTTGTGCCACTTTTTCCTTCATTTTTTTATTGTCGGCAGGTCTGGACCTTCTAACATCCCTGCGCAAAGCTGAAGGTTGAATAAATAAGCATGTCAACGGTATCATCAAATTCAGGCAAGTTGAAAATGGTCGTTTGCGGACGGTGCAACGGTCGCGTGTTTGTGCGCGGCGATCTGGCACCACTGCACTCCATTCCCTGCACCAAGTGCGGCCATCCGATCATTGTCCCGGTGATGCTGCGGCAGTTTGAATTGCGCAGCATCATCGGCACCGGCGGCATGGGCACGGTGTATCGGGCGTTTGACACCACGCTCGAGCGTGAAGTGGCGGTGAAGATGATGAAGAAGGATTTGGTGCAGGACGAGCAATCCACCCGCGCGTTCTTTCGCGAAGCCCGCGCGCTTGCCGCCCTTAACCATACCAATATCATCCATGTGTACACCTTCGAGAAGTACGACAACCAGTTGTACTTGGTGATGGAGTTGGCGGATCGCCCCAGCATGGATTACCGCATCGAACACGAGTCGCACCTGCCGGAATTGCATGTGCTGGACATCGGTGTCAAGATCGCTTCCGCGCTGGACTTGGCACTCAAACATGGCTTTCTGCACCGGGATATCAAGCCCGGCAACATCCTGTTCAATGTGGATGGCGAGCCCAAACTGGTGGACTTTGGTTTGGCGGGCTCCGCCGCCGACGGGCTCGGCGACGAACATTCCATCATGGGTACGCCGTATTATGTCGCGCCCGAGAAAATCAAGCGCGAGGCCGAAACCTTCCTCTCCGACATGTATAGCCTGGCCGCCACCATGTACCAAGGGTTGACCGGACACGTGCCGTTCGAGGCACCCACGGTGGATGAGGTGGTGCTGGCGCATGTCAATACGCCACTGGTACCCCCCAACCAGGTGTTGTTTGAAGTCACCAAAGCCACGTCCGATGGCATTGTTCGTGCCATGTCCAAAGACCCGGCGGAACGCTTCCAGAGCTATGATGAGTTTATCATGGAATTCACCGCCGCCCGCAGCAAGCTCCTGATCCAACGGTATCGCGGATCGGACGAGGCCCCGCCCGAACAATAATAAAGGGGCATGTTTATCTTTGGCCTGACGATTTTTTCCGGCGCATTTCTGCTGTTTTTAGTGCAGCCGCTCATGGCCAAATTCATTTTGCCATGGTTTGGCGGCAGTCCGGCGGTCTGGACCACCTGCCTGCTATTCTTCCAAGTGTTGCTGCTGGGTGGGTACGCGTATGCTCACTGGATCATCAGCCGGTTGTCGCCGCACCGTCAGGTCGTGGTCCACTTAACCTTGCTGGGCGTAGCGCTGTTGTTGTTACCAATCGCTCCCGCTGATGCTTGGAAACCCCTGGATGGCTCTTCGCCTGCCTGGCGGATTCTTTTATTGCTTACCGCCTGTCTCGGGTTGCCATACTTGGTGCTTTCCGCCACCGGCCCGCTGATGCAGGCCTGGTTTTCTCGGGCGCATCCCGGCGTTTCACCCTATCGGCTGTACGCGCTTTCCAACGTAGGTTCGTTGCTGGCCCTGATTGGTTATCCGTTGCTCTTGGAGCCCAATTTACCACGGCAATCCCAAGCGGTCTGGTGGTCGCTCGGCTTGGTTGGTTTCGCATTACTGGCGTTGGGTTGCGGGGTGACTGTCTGGCGGCGCGCGGAGTCGTCATCCCCAGTCCTGCCATCCGGGGGCACGGCGACGGAGCCCGCCGCCGAGCCCGTGGTTCAAGGGCGTTGGCTGTGGTTCGCGCTTCCCGCTTGCGCCACCGTGATGCTGCTGGCAGTCACCAATAAACTCTGCGGCGATATTGCAGTCATCCCGTTTCTCTGGGTGCTGCCGCTCAGCCTCTATCTGCTGACCTTCATCGTTACTTTTGACCGTCCGTGCTGGTATTGGCGGCCGCTCTGGCTGCCCTTGCTGGCGCTGGCCCTTGCGGCGGCGTGGTGGATGACGTATGGTGCCAGCGCCACCGTGCCGACCTGGCCAGTGCTCCGCCCGCTGCTCTGGTTGCATCAACAGGCGTATGTGCTTTCCTTTCCCGCCATCATTGGGATTTACCTGGTGGTGCTGTTTGTCGGTTGTCTGGTATGCCACGGCGAGGTGTACCGGCGGCGGCCACCCGCCCGACAGTTGACCGGGTATTACCTGATGATCGCCGCCGGCGGCGCGGGGGGCGGACTGTTTGTCGCCGTTGTGGCACCCCTGATCTTCCATGGGTATTTCGAGTTGCCCGCCGGATTGCTGGCGCTCGCCCTGCTGGTCAGTGCCGCGCTGTTCGTGGATAACCAAAGCCCGCTGTATCGTGGACGGCCCGTCTGGGCATGGGTGATGATCGGCCTCGCGCTGGTTGGATTTGGCGCCGGTCTGTTTCTGGATGCCGCCAGCACCGTGCAGGGGGCGTTGGTGGTGACCCGGAATTTTTACGGTGTCCTGAAAATCCACGAGTATAACGTCACCATACCCGAATGGCGCGAAATCACCCTGGTGCATGGCAGCACCATTCATGGCGTGCAATATCTTGATCCCGAGAAACGGCGGTGGCCCACTTCGTATTACGTCAAGTCCAGCGGCATCGGGCTGGTGATGGAGCATTTCCCGCGCACCAACCGGCGCGTGGGGGTGGTAGGGTTGGGCGCCGGTTGCATGGCGGCCTGGAGTCGGCCCGGCGATTATTTTCGCTTCTACGAAATCAATGCCGAGGTGGAACGGCTGGCCCGCAATCACTTTTTTTACCTGGCGGATTCACCGGCGAAAATCGAAGTCATCCTGGGCGATGCCCGGCTCTCGCTCGAACGGGAACCCGGCCAGCAATTCGATGTGCTGGTGCTCGACGCCTTCAGCAGCGATGCCATCCCCGTGCATTTGCTGACCCGCGAGGCATTTGAAATTTATCGCCGCCATCTGAAACCCGACGGCGTGCTGGCGGTCCATGTGTCCAACCAGTACCTGAACCTTGTTCCGGTGGTCCGCCGCGCCGCCGAGCATCTTGCGTTTGGCGTCGCCTTGGTGCGCGACGACGGGCAGCAGGATAACGAAGAATTGGATTGGAACGACTATTACAGTTCGGATTGGATGCTGCTCTCCCGGAATCAGGCGTTCCTGAAACTGCCAGCCATCGAGCAGGTCACCACCCTGCCGCGCCGGACGGATCCCACCGTGGATCTTTGGACCGATGAGGCCAATACCTTGCTGCGAATCCTAACCCTCAAGTGAGTGGGCGAAAGCCAAAAAAAATTGAATAACGCTTGCGTCAAATTCGTAAGGATTCTTATATCTTAATGCATTCAGCATGAATATGACTAAACCTATTTTGCGCGGTATCGCTGTGGTCTGCCTGGCGGCGGCCTTGGCGGGGTGCGGTCCGCGCGACAGCGGCAAGCCCAAGGGCGACCGCCGCGCCGGCGTGCCAGTGAGCGTGGCGGCAGCCGTGCAAATGCCCGTGGATCGGGTGGTGACCGTGGTCGGCACACTATTTGCCTGGGACGAAGCCACCTTGGCGGCGGAAGTCGAGGGTCGCGTGGAAACCACGCTGGTGGACTTCGGCAGCCGCGTCAATGCCGGGCAGGTGCTGGCGCGCATTGACACCACCACGTATGAGGCGCTGGCCTTGGCAGCGGCGGCCAACCTGGCGCGCGCGGGCGCCAATTACACCAACGCCATGCAGTCGTTGCGTCGGGTGCGGGAATTGCAGGAGCAAAACATTTCCTCGGCGGCAGACCTGGACAAGGCCATGGCCGATGCGGGGCAGACCGCCGCCGAAGTCAAAGCCGCCGAGGCCGCCGAAGTCATCGCCCGTTTGAACTTGAGCCGCTCCCAGGTGAAAGCGCCGTTCGAGGCCGCCGTGTCAGAGCGCGTGGCCAGCGCGGGGGATTATGTCAAAGCAGGCACGCCGCTGTTCCGGGTGGTCAACGATTCCCAGCTCAAATTGACCGTGCAGGTGGCCGAGCGCTATGGTGCCGAAATCAAGCAGGGTCAGACCGTGCGTTTTTCCGTGGACCAGTATCCCGACCAGAAATTTGAAGGCCGGGTGGAACTCATCAGTCCCGCCATCAACACCGGCACCCGGGGATTAACCTTCGCCGCCCTGGTGACCAATGCCGATCGCAAGCTCAAGGCCAGCAGCTACGCGCGTGGGGAAGTCGTCCTGGAACGCAACGCCCCGACCATTCTGGTGCCGCTCGATGCCGTGGTGTCGTTTGCCGGGGTAACGCGCGTGTATATTGTCCAAAACGGACAAGCCCGGGCCCGGCAAGTCAAAGTGGGCCGGGTGTTGGAAACCCGGCAGGAAATTCGCTCTGGCATTCAGGCGGGGGAAATCGTGGTCACCACCGGGCAATCCAAGTTATATGATGGCGCGGCGGTGCTGCTTAAATCTGCCGATGGCCGCGTGGAAACCAAGTCCGCCGGGGCGACGGCTGCCGCTCCCAAAAGCGGCGATAAGCAGCCATGAAGCACGACTCTGAAGCACCCAAAAGCTCGGGAACCGGCTTCAAGGGCCTTGGCATTGCGGATCTTTGTATCCTGCGTCCGGTCTTCGCCACGATGCTCAATTTGTTGCTCGTCGTGTTCGGGCTGGTTTCGTTTTACAACCTGGGCGTGGATCAGCTCCCCAACGTGGACCTGCCCATCATTACCGTCACCACCACGTTGCGCGGCGCGTCGCCGGAGGAAGTCGAGACCAGCATCACCAAGCCGATCGAGGACATCATCAACACCATTCAAGGAGTGGATGAGTTGAGCAGTGTTTCGTATGAGGGCGTCTCGTCCGTCACCGTGCAATTCCTCATGGAGCGCAATCGCGACATTGCCGCCCAGGATGTGCGCGACAAGGTGAACTCCATTCTGGCCCGGCTGCCGGAGGGCGCGGATTCTCCCATTATTGGCAAGTTCGACGTGGACGCTTCCCCAGTGCTCTCCATCAGCATCAGTGCGCCGCGCGACCTCAAGGAAACCACCTTTATCGTGGATAAACAGATCAAGCAGAACCTGGAAACGGTCTCGGACGTGGGTGCCATCAACCTGGTGGGCGGACGCGTGCGCGCCATACAGGTGGCGGTGGATGTGGATAAGCTCAAGTCGTACGGCCTGACCATTCAGGACGTAAAGACCGCGCTCCAGCAGCAAAACGTGGAAGTGCCCGGCGGGCGGATGGACCAGGGCTCGCGCGAACTGGTGGTGCGCACCTTGGGCCGCATGAGTGAAGTGAAGTATTTCAGCCAGCTCATTGTCGCCAACATCGGCGGCCAGCCGGTGTTCCTGGGCGACCTGGCCGAGATTTCCGATGGCATCGAGGAGCCCCGCACCCTGGCGCGGCTGAACGGTGTCAACGCCGTTACGCTGCTGGTACGCAAGCAATCCGGCAGCAATACGGTGCGCGTGATTGATGGCGTGAAACAACGGCTGGCCGAACTGTCCGCGACGTTGCCTCCGGATTTTCGCATTGAAATCATCCGCGACCAGTCGCGCTTTATCAAACGCTCGCTCCACGAGGTGAGTTTCCACCTGATGCTGGGCGCGGTGCTGGTGTTGCTTACCGTCTTTTTCTTCCTGCACGACTGGCGCGGCACGATCATTGCCTGCGTGGCTATCCCCACCTCGATTGTGGCCACCTTCGCCCTCATGCGCTACATGGATTTCACCCTGAACAATTCCACCATGCTTGGGCTGGTGTTCGCCGTCGGAGTGGTGATTGATGACGCCATTGTGGTGTTGGAAAACATCCATCGCACCATGGAGGAGCGCGGTTGGAGCGGCCCCCAGGCGGCCAGCTACGCCACGCGGGAAATCGCCCTGGCGGTGCTGGCGACCACGCTTTCCCTGGTGGTTATCTTCCTGCCGTTGGCCTTCATGCAGGGGCGCATCGGCAAGTTCTTCTCCAGCTACGGCATGACCGTCGCGTTCGCCATCCTGGTGTCCCTGTTTGTTTCCTTCACCCTTACGCCGATGCTGGCGTCCCGCTTCCTGCGGCATACCCAGGATGAGAATCTGCGCCGCAAGAAAGCCGAGGGCGGCGCGCTGTTGCGCTGGATCGCCGACCGGTATCACACCGTGCTGGCCTGGAGCCTGCGCCATCGCTGGGTGATCATGGGGGTATCCATCCTGTGCGTGGCGTCGCTCGTGGTGCTCTTCCCGCGCGCCCGCTTTACCTACATGCCGATGGATGATTCCAGTGAGTTTGAAATCGCCCTCATTGCCCCGGAAGGCTCCACCTTGCAACGCACCTCGGCTTTATGCACGGAAATTGAGCGTCGTCTCAAAGCCGTTCAGATTGAAGGCATCTCGGCAGTGACGGATACGCTCGTCACCATCGGTCCCACCAGCGGCACCATCGGCAAGGGGGAAGGCGATGTCACCGCCGCCAATATCTACTGCCGCATTCCCGAGTTGGGCGGACGCTTTGCCCAACTGCGGGGGCAATCCCGGCGCTGGACCCAGTTTGAAGCCATGGGGCGCGTCCGGCGCATCCTGGCCGAGTATCCGGATGTTCGTTCCAGCGTGCAGAATATATCCGGGATCGGCGGCGGCGGCGGGCGCAATTCCGAAATCAGCTTTAATCTCACCGGCCCGGACCTCGGCAAGCTCGTCGAATACTCGGAACAAATGCTGGGGAAAATGCGCACCTCGCCTAACTTTGTGGACGTGGATACCACCCTTTCCACCCGCAAGCCGGAAATGCAGGTACATATTGACCGCGTGAAAGCCAGCCAGTTTGGCCTGCGCATTCAGGACATTGCCGACACCTTGCGCACGCTGGTCGGCGGCCGGATCGTTGGCACCTATCGGGAGGCCGATGACTTGTTTGATGTGTGGCTGCGCGCGGAACAGGTGGATCGCACCACCCAGGAATCCCTCGAACAAATTTTCCTGCGGACTGCCAACAGTGCGCTTCCCAGTGCCGCCACCGCGACGACACCACTTGAATTGGTGCAGCTCGATAACTTCGTAAGGCTGCGCGAAGAGCGCGGCCCCACCCAGATTGACCGCTTCCAGCGCCAGCGCAAGGTCACTATTGGCTCGAACCTCGCGAATAATTACTCCCTGGGCGAAGCGGTCGCGTTTGTGAAAGACGGCACCGAGGACTTGAACCTACCGCCCGGCTACCGCGTGGTATTCACCGGGCGCGCCAAATCCATGCAGGAAACACTGGATAACTTCCTGGTCGCCTTCACCCTGGCCATGATCTTCATGTACATGATTTTGGCGGCGCAGTTCGAGCACTTCATCCATCCCATTTCCATCATGCTGGCCGTCCCGTTGTCGCTGCCGTTCGCCTTCCTCTGGATGGATTTCCTCAACGCCCAGTTCAACATCTACGCCATCTTCGGCCTGTTCATGCTGTTCGGGATTGTGAAGAAGAACGGCATTTTACAGGTGGACTACACCAACACCCTGCGGCGCGAGGGCCTGCCTCGGGAGGAGGCTATCCTGCTGGCCAACCGCCGTCGGTTGCGGCCCATCCTCATGACCACCATCATGCTGGTGGCCTCGATGATCCCGATTGCCCTGGGCACCGGTCCTGGTTCGGCGGGGCGCGCCTCCATGGCCACCGTCATCATTGGCGGCCAGATGCTCTGCCTGCTCCTAACCCTGCTGGTCACCCCCGTCAGCTATGCCCTCTTTGACGATTGGGGCCACGGCATTTTCTGGCGCGGGAAAAACTCCCCGCCCGCCGGCAACCAGTAGTCGCGGAAAAAAGCCACATCATGAAGCCACGTTTCGAGCGTAACATCAGCAACAGCGGACGGCTCCTCCGTGGCGGGTGCGCGTTGGCGTTGCTCGTTGGGGCCGGATTCGGCTTCGTCGAGTCGGTATGGCTGGGGGTGGTGCTGGGAGCCATGGGTATGTTCGTGCTGTTTGAGGCTTTGCGCGGTTGGTGTGCGCTACGCGCTTGTGGCATCAAGACCAAGTATTGAAGCATCCCGCTGGGCAGCTTGAAAATAATTGGCCGGTCGCCAATCTTCTCCGGTGTCCAATTACCCACACGGGTCTGTCCCAAGTTTGGACAAATCGGGGCCGCCAGAGTTGGAAGCCGAGCGCCAAGAACGGTAATTCAGGCAAAAATATGACCAATTTTTCAACCGCCACCGATTGATACCATTTCCAGTTTGTAGCTGCATCATTCAAACCGCTCAGGCGTACGTCCTTGTCATCGTACCGCAGGTTTCCAAACCTGCTGTGTCGCCGACTTCCCAGTCGGCTTACCTTTAATTGCACAACCACTCGCTGATTAGTATCGTGCAATTGCATGGTGAAAATGGTATGACTAGTTTTTTCGGACTTCGGTTTTCGGGCTTCGGATTTCCCCTTGGCACATCACTTGCTATATCACGTCGTATGTTAATACTGGCCACTATCTCAGAAGGAGCACTCCTAACGGTGTTCATTGCCTTTTGCTTGTTCATGGTCACCGCAGGCATCATTCTCACCCTTGCGGTTCGCGAAGCCTTGCGCGATCACTTGGAAAAGACTCCCCAACCCATCCGGGTTGGCCCGCCACGCGACCACCATCTTTGACGTTCTTACCCATCGGGTGGCGTTAAATTTCCCGCTTCCCTTGGCGCGTCACGAGCTTCCCCTACCCACGCATGTCAATACTGGCCGTTATCTCAGAAGGAGCACTCCTGACGGTAATCATTGCCTTTTGCTTGTTCATGGTCACTGCGGGCATCATTCTCATGCTCGCGGTTCGCGAAACCTTGCGTGATCATCCTGAAAAGCCTCCCCAACCCACCCCGGTTACCACCCACACGACCGACGCCAACCAGGCGGTTGATTGAACCGCCTGGTTACGCAACCCAAGCCCTCTCTCGTCCTATCGTAATTTGAAATTGGCGAGTGGCCAGACGCATGTGTATCATGCGGAGCGTGTGGTATTCAATAAATGCTGGATAACTATGCCATGGTAGGAGTATAACTTCGTTGAGCATGTATGACAGCAGCCCGGGGCTGCTCTGGAGTGGTTACTGGACATGAATTTAATCAACGCATTACAGGTCTTGGGTATTTCGCGCGGTTTGCCTCCGGCAGAATGCGAGGCCATTTACCGTTCCCGCCGGGCTGTCTGGGAGCGCAAAATGCGGCTGGCATTTTCCAAGCAACTTTGCGAAAAGGCGCGGCATCAAATCGCCCTGTTGGATGAGGCGTACGCAATGGTTACCGCCCAATTAGGGAAACCAAAACCAGAGCCAACGCTCATCCCTTACCCCCGTCCAACCTTTCGACGCACGCAAGCCGCACTGCCCAAATCTCCCGCTCCCGCCGCCGTAACACAGCCGCCACCTGAAACACCCCTTGTCGCAAAGCCGGAGTCGAAGCCTCCGCCACAACCTGCCCCGGCACCAACTCCGCAGGAGCCACCAACTGTTCCCCCGCCTCAGCTTGAGTTGCCTGCCTTGCAATTGGCATGGCCGTCAGTGGCACCACACGCACCATTAGTCGAATCCCGAGAAACGCTTACTGAACCGAAGAAAGCCGATGCCGAACCGGTAACAACGGAAAGCGCAGCTCCTCAACCTCCGGTGCCGGAAGAACCCGCCCCCATCGTCGCCGAGGTAACAAGGCAAACCGACGTTGCACCTGCCCCGATCTGCGACGAATCACCTTCCGCAGCCCCGGAACCGATTCCGGCTCCTGCGCTGGCAATTACCGCTGCTCCAGAAATTGCGGAGGAGCCAGTCACCCCACTGCCGGTCGAGCCAACCAAGCCGCTGGATGTTTCATTAACTCCGTCTGTGGTAAGTGCCTCCCCGGAACTGCCGACTGAGCCGAAGAAAGCCGATGCCGAACCGGTAACAACGGAAAGCGCAATTCCTCAAGCCCCAGTTCAGGAGGAACCCGTCCCCATAGTCCCCGAGATAACCAGGCCGACCGACGTTGCACCCGAACCGATCCACGACGCATCGCCTTCCGCAGCACCCGAACCGATTCCGGTTCCCGCGCAGGCGATTACCGCTGCTCCGGAAATTGCGGAGGTGCTGGTCACCCCGCTGCCGGTCGAGCCAACCAAGCCGCTGGATGCTACACCAGCACCGCCAGTGGCAAGTGCCTCCCCGGAACTGCCGACTGAGCCGACGCACGTCGAGGTCACGCCGGTGCCAGCGGAAAGCGCTGTTCCTCAAACCCCGGTGCCGGAAGAACCCGCCCCCATAGTCGCCGAAATAACAAGGCAGACCGACATTGCACCTGTCCCGATCCTCGACGAATCGCCTTCCGCAGTACCAGAACTGATTCCGGCTCCTGCGCAGGCGATTACCGCTGCTCCGGAAATTGCGGAGGTGCCGGTCACTCCACTGCCAGTCGAACCAGTCAAGCCGCTGGATGTTACACCAGAGCCACCAGTGGCAAGCGCCACTCCGGAACTACCGCCTGAGCCGACGCACGTCGAGGTCACGCCGGTGCCAGCGGAAAGCGCTGTTCCTCA
>JBAXGN010000100.1 GCA_037139415.1 Verrucomicrobiota bacterium
ACTGGACAAGGTTTTTCCAGTTCATATGTAGCGGTATTTATGCGCAGGTGTATAGGCACGACGATTGCTGATCGGTTGGTACTCTTGACAATTCACCTGCGCGTAGGAGTGCCATTTTTTTTTGTTATTTCAGGCTATTGTATTGCTACAGTTGCCGATAAACATCGACAGCGGGCACACAGGATCAGAGACTACTTTTTCCGTCGTATGCGTCGCATTTATCCTCCTTTCTGGATCTGTTTAGGGTTATGCGCGAGTGCAATTGTCATGGTTGAGTGGATAATGCCTGGCATTCTAACCGAGAAACCCTGTCTTATGATGCACCCAGCCAATCTGCATTGGCAGCAATGGTTTGGAAACCTAACCCTAACGGAAACATGGCGTGCTGAGGTTTGGGGCCCACCTGCCAACATGGGAATCTTGGAAACTATGTGGACACTTTGTTACGAGGAACAATTTTATCTGGTAGTTGGTTTATTAGTTGCTTTTTTTCCTCGCTACTTTTTTCATGGGGTGTGTATAGTAACAACCTTCGTTTATTTAATTAACTGGCAGCTCCACCCGCATATATTTGGACTTGATCGGTTAACAACACAGATTTCGGCATTGCAGTTACCTTCGAAAGGTTTTTTTTGGGATGGTCACTGGCTTGATTTTTCAATAGGTGTTGGCGTATATTACTGGACTAATCATGCAAGTAGATTAGGCAAGATAGTTTTGCCAATTGTGTTTCTAGTAGCGCTTGCTCCGGTGATGTTTCCTATCCAGCAATTGCTTTACTCTTTATCGTACGTTCAGAAGAATCGACTGGCTGCTGTTTCCTTTGGGCTCATACTCATTTGTCTTTATCGTTTCGATGCCAGCATAGCACGTTCAATTCTGGTTCGCCCCATCACACGGTGTGGTGTAATGTGCTATAGTATATATCTTGTTCATTTGCCAATCACTTGCTTATTAAGCAGTAAACTATTCCATGCAGGAGTAACCGGCTCAGTGGAGACACTGATAATTACCATCCCAATATGCATGATTATTTCCGTCGCTGTTGCTTGGGTATTTTTTATTTCGGTAGAACGGCGTTTTATTAATTCAGTAAAAAACTGATAGAAATTTGTTTTTTGGCACATTGGATGCCTTCACTTGGCGCGTTGCGGTAAAACCGGCCGCAACCTGTCCTTTAAAAACGGCGCGAACGAGGCCGGCATAATTTTACCGTGTTGCCCAGTCCAGGAGTCCCTATCAGGGTGAACGCTCGGCGGCGGCAACGCGGCCAGCGAGTCACGCGTTTGAATGAACCTAATGAACCTGGACTGGTACGAACGATTTTCTGGCCTTGCGCAAGCGAGGTGGGGGCGGCTCGGGTTGGCGGGGCAGGGAGCGGCGCTAGATCCAGATGAATGACCGACAAGACGGTTGACGGCCCCGGGAGTTACGGGCGGTTGATCGTTGGAACCAGGACCGAGAAACGAACGGCGCAACCATGGATATGAATGGGCCAGTGCAAGCGCAGAGTGAGTCAAAAAAGAAAACTTTTGATTGCGGAAGAATTTTGCTTGTTGACAATAAACCTTTAATGAATGAGCCCTTGGTCTCAATTTTATGAGTTCTTTTCTGAAACCAAGCCGGTTGCTGGCGGGTCTATAGTCCCGGAAAGAATACGATATGATGTCCAAACAAAGAATATTACTCACCTTGGTTGCGCTGGCTTCGCTGGCGCACCGGAGCCAGGCCGAAGCGCAACCGTCCGCCGCCGAGTGGCTTCCCGCAGAAACCGTGGTGGCCATTGAAATCGCTGAACCACAGGCGCTGCTGGATCCCTTGCTCAGTCCGGCGATGATCGGTACCGTCACCAATCTTCCCGCTTACCAGAAGTGGACGCTTTCCCCGCAGTACGAAGGGTTGGGCAAGCTGGTCGGCTATCTGGAAACGCAGCTCGGTACGGATTGGAAAACCGGTTTGGGGAAACTACTCGGTGGCGGCGTGACGCTGGGGATCGGTCCGGGGGGAGAAACTGTGACGTGTGTGGACGCCAAGGATGAAAAGTTGCTGGAACAACTGAACGGCATTGTGCGCGCGTTTACTCGCATGAGCGCCATGAAGCAAAATCAGCAAGGCGCGGAGGGCGAGCGCGACTATCGCGGGGTCATGGTGATGAGTTCAGGTCCCAAGGAAGCGCATGCGGTGATTGGCGGGCGGCTGTTGTTTGTCAACCAGGCTTCGCTCATGCCCAAGGTGCTGGACCTGCGCGCGGAGAACGGGGATAAAAGCCTCTCGCAAAGCCCCCTGTACCAAACGGCGCGCAAAGCGGTTGGTAAAGGCGCGGTCGGCACCGTGTTTGTCAACTTGCAGGTATTGAAGAAGACGCCCAAGTTCCAGGAAGCTTTGGCCAAGAGTCCGGAGCCTTTGGCGGCATTGATCCTGGCTGAATTGCGCGAAAGCGTCCGCGACGCGAACTGGCTGGCGCTTGGGCTATACGTCAAAGATGACACGTTGTCTTTGCGAGCGGTTACGGACAGTTTCTCGCCCACCGCCAAGAGTTTTGCCATCGGCAAGGGGCGCGAGGATGGCGTATTGCCCCCACTGAATGTTCCCACTGCCATGGCCAGCCTGAGTCTTTATCGCGATCTTCACGCCTTTTACGCCGCCAAGGATGAGCTATTCCCGGAACGGACCTCCGGCCTGGTATTCTTTGAAAACATGATGGGCATCTTTTTTAGCGGGATGCATTTGACCGAAGGCGTGCTGGCGGAAGCCAAACCGGACATCCGCCTCGTGGTGGCGCCGCAAAACTATGGTAGCGCGCAGGGTACCCCGGAAATTGAGGTGCCGGCGTTTGCGGTGGTCATGCGCTTGCGGCATCCCCAGGAGTTCGGTGAGGTCGTCGAGGAGGCATGGCAAAAAGCCATTGGCATGGCCAGTTTCACGCGCGGCCAGAAGGCGTTGCCGGGCTTCATCATTGACCGGGTGCCTTGCGGCGATACGCGGATTTCTGTGGCGAGTTTCCGACCGCCAAAGGAAAAGGCTAAAGGCCCGGTGGATATCCGTTATAACTTCCGGCCTTCCCTGGCGCGGCCCGGTGAATACCTGATCCTCAGCTCGACGGATGATCTGGCCCGGCAATTGGTTGCGGTGGTGACCCAGGAATCCGCTCATCCCGGCAAGCCGATGGCGGCCACCCATAGCCTGCTCGAACTGAAGGGCGCGCAAATTGCTGACATTTTGGACGCCAACCGGGAGCAATTGGTGCTTAAGAACATGGTGGACAAGGGAAAGACGCGGGAGCAGGCGGATAACGAAATGGAACTGTTCATCACCGCGTTGCATTGTGTGCATCGCGCCAAGCTGAACATCGGCACTGAGGGCGGACATCCTTTGGCCAGCCTGGAACTGCAACTGAAACAGCCGGAAGGTGCCGGTGGTCAGAAAGCCGCGTCGGCTGGCAGTAAATAATCGGATAAAACCAGTCGCAAGGTTACGGTGAATATTCGCGAAAAACTGAATGATCCTGCTTGGGCTTGGGCACCTTATCAGCCGGAGGCGGAACGTCCGTGGAATGTGCGCTGGGCCGGGCATTTGTATCGGCGCGCCGGTTTTGGGGGGACGTGGTTCCAACTCCAGCAGGCCGTGGTGCAGGGGCCGAAGCGGACGATTGACCGGTTATTGAAGCCGACTGGCGCAGATTTAGCCGTGTTCAACCGGACCTTCGACGCGTTCCGCATTGGCGACCAGGAATCCAGTGATACCAGCGAGGCTCGTGCGTGGTGGTTGCGGCGCATCTTGGAGACGCCCCACCCGTTGGCGGAACAAATGACCCTGTTTTGGCATAATTTCTTTGGCGTCGGCAATGATCGCGTGGGCAAAGCGGTGCTCGTCAACCGCTTCGTCCAAACCCTCCGCCACCACGCGCTGGGCAACTTGGAGGACCTGTTTAACGCGGTGACCAGTGAGCCGGCCTTTTTCCTTTCCCTCGAAGCCAAGGCCATCCGTAAGGCTGCGCCCGCCAATTACTTTGCCCGAATGCTGTTGGAACAGTACACCGTGGGGGAAGGTCACTTTGTCGAGCGCGATGTGAGGGAAGTCGCGCGGGCCTTCACGGGTTGGTTCGTACTCCAGAACGAGCTGCAATGGGTCGCCGCCGAACACGACACGGGGACCAAGACAATCTTAAAACAATCGGGGGCGTTCGATGGCAAAGGGGCGGTGAAGGTGCTGTTAAATCAAACTGCGACGACTGAATGTCTGGCTGGGCGGCTCTTTCGTTGGTTCATCTCCGAAACGCAAGCGCCCAGTCCCGAGTTACTTAAGCCATTGGCAGCCAGTTTGGCGAGCGATTTCAATCTAGCTCGGACGATCGAGCTGATCCTGCGGTCAAACCTGTTCTTTTCACCGGTCGCCTATCGTCAGAAGATCAAGACGCCGGTGGAGTTCGCGTTAGGTATCGTGCGGCCCATGGGGGCGACAATCGCCACCAAGTCGCTGGGGGGCTCACTCGCCGACTTGGGACAGGATTTGTTCGATCCGCCCACCAATAAAGGCTGGGCCGGCCATCGTTTTTGGCTGAACCGGCATACGCTCGCCGGGCGCTTTCGCTTGGCGCAAAGCATCCTGGCAGGGCAGTTCGGTGGCCAGTTGGATTTACCCGGCTTGGCTGGCAAACAAGGTGCCAGGTTCTTTGGTGATCTGTGGTTACAAGGTGATTGGGACGCCGAGGCGCCTGGTGTACTGGCTGGGGCAGGGGGCGCGTTGGAGCATGGCGTTGCCGAGCTATTCCGCCAGGACGCTCTGCGAATTCTCACTCTGCCTGAGTTTCAACTCAGTTAACCCAAGATTTCCCGATGCAACCACCTTTTAATTCAACCCGCTTGCTGCCATGAACCGACGTGATTTTCTCAAGCACTCTGCGAATGCCGGCACGCTGTTGGCGTTCAGTTCCTTGGTGCCCTCCTTTCTGACCCGATCCGCCGTGGCGGCGGGCAGCGTGCGCAACGGAAAACCAACGGCGTTGGTCGTTGTCCAACTCTCCGGCGGCAACGATGGTTTAAACACCGTCATTCCCTTCGAGGATGATCAGTATCATCGCCAGCGCCCAACCTTGCGCGTGACGCCCAACCAGGTGCTAAAGATCGAACCGCGCCTGGGTCTTCATCCCGAGATGATCGCGATGCAACGGCTGTATCGAGATGGTTTGGTGAGCATCGCCCAAGGCGTGGGCTGCCCTAACTCCAATCGTAACCACGAAATTGCCATGCGGGATTGGCACACTGCCAAACCGCGCGACGCCGTGTCGCAGACGGGCTGGCTTGGGCGCGCCGTGGATCAGTCCTATCAACCGCTGACGGCGGACCTACCGGGCGTATTTGTCGGCCAAATTCGTCCCCCCTTGGGAATACAAGCAGAGCAAGCCGTCGTGCCATCCATTCGCGGCGGCACTTCTTGGGAAAAAAACACCGAACTGGCCTGGCTGAAAAAAACTACGAGTGAAGACGCCGACCTGGCCAACGCGACGGCGGCAGCTTCCTCGGCGGATCTCCTCGAATTTGTGCGGCAAGCCTCCGCTGTGTCCGTGCGTGCCACCCGCCGCCTCGAACACGCGGCCCATTCCAGCGGGTTGGCCGGGCCGGGCACCTATCCGCAATATCGTCTCGCGCAAACCTTGCGGACGGTCGCCCAGCTCGTGCGCGCCGAATTGGGAATCCGCATTTATTATGTCGAACTCGGCGGCGGTAACATCGGCGGTTTCGACACGCACGCCGGGCAGGCGGCCAATCACGGCGCGTTGTTGCGGGAACTGGCTGAATCCGTGGCTGCATTCATGCATGATTTGAAGCAAGACCAACTGGCTGACCGCGTACTCCTGATGACCTTCTCCGAATTTGGCCGGACGCTCTCTGAGAACGGACGCCGCGGCACCGGACACGGCTCGGCGGCGCCGATGTTACTCGTCTCGGGCGGCGTGCAAGGCGGGATCATCGGCGCGCACCCCAGCCTGACCAACCTCGAGGAAGACGCCCCGAAATTTCACACCGACTTCCGGCGCGTCTATGCCACTGTGCTGGACCGTTGGCTTGGCTTGGACAGTCAACCGATCCTTGGCGGCAGCTTTGCCCCGATTGATCTGGTTGTGTGAACCGGATAGCTTTTCTCAAGCAGGGTTATAACCTGCCTACCCGCAGCACTGGTGCGCGATTAAATGCCTTCGCCGGGCATGCGTAACCAAAAGCAGAATCGGGGAAACCATTGACAGGAAAAATTGCGATGTGCTAATTTACGCTCATATTTGTTTGGGCTATGGGCGGATCATTTCTTAATCAGCATGTGCTCGTGCTCAACCGGTTGTGGCAGGCAGTCAATGTCTGCACCGTCCGGCGGGCACTCTCGTTGGTTTTTGAAGGCCATGCGCAGGTCGTCCTCGCCGCTGAGGACGGTGATTTTCAGACTTACAATTTCCATGCTTGGCGGGATTTGTCCCAACAACGGCCCCACCCGGAGTCCGTCAGCACGGTTTCGTTTAAAATCCGAATCCCGCGCGTGATCCTGCTGCTGATGTTTGATAGCCTGCCCAAGAAGGAAGTCAAATTCACCCGGCACAACATCTTCGAGCGCGACAAAAACACCTGTCAGTATTGCGGGAACGTTTTTGAACGCAAGGATTTGAACCTGGACCACGTAATCCCGCGCGACCGGGGCGGCCCAACGACATGGGAAAACATCGTCTGTTCCTGCGTGAGCTGCAACACGCGCAAAGCCAACCACACGCCGGTCGAAGCCGGTTTGCGGCTTATCCGCAAACCGAAGAAGCCGCGCTGGCGTCCGTTTGTGCAGATCAGTTTCTCGCTCTGTCAGCATGATAGCTGGAAGCATTTTATTGATTTGGCTTACTGGAATGTCGAGTTGGGTGAGGATGTGCAGTAACCGCGCGCCGGGAACGCTACACCTTGTATGACCACCCCCAAACGACATTTCGCGAGCGATAATTATTCCGGCATCTGCCCCGAAGCCTGGGCCGCCTTGGCTGAGGCCAACCAGGGCCACGCCCGCTCCTATGGCGATGACCGCTGGACCGATGAGGCTGCCAACCTGTTGCGTGAACTGTTCGAGACCGATTGCGAGGTCTTCTTTGTTTTTAACGGCACCGCCGCTAATTCCCTGTCCCTCGCTTCGCTCTGCCAGAGCTACCACTCCATTCTGTGCCATGAGACCGCGCATGTGGAAACGGATGAGTGCGGTGCTCCGGAATTCTTCTCCAACGGCACCAAGCTGCTGCTCATTCCCGGGCCGAACGGCAAAATTGATCCGGATGGCATTGAACAGATGGTGAAACGCCGTTCGGATATCCATTTTCCCAAACCTCGGGCGGTCAGCCTCACCCAGGCTACCGAGTTGGGCACGGTCTATTCCGTGGATGAGGTGAAAGCCATCTGGGAACGTGCCCGTAAGCTGGGCCTGCGCATCCACATGGATGGCGCGCGCTTCGCCAACGCCGTCGCTGCGCTGGGTGTCGCACCCAAAGCCATCACCTGGCAGGCGGGTGTAGACGTGCTCTGCTTTGGCGGCACGAAAAACGGCGCCCAGGTGGGCGAGGCGGTGGTGTTCTTCGATCACGCCCTGGCGGTAGAGTTTGATTACCGCTGCAAACAGGCGGGCCAACTGGCTTCCAAAATGCGCTTTGTCTCAGCGCCATGGGTGGGAATGTTAAAAAACGGTACCTGGCTGAAGTACGCCAGCCACGCCAACGCCATGGCTGCCCTGCTCGAAAAAGAACTCACCGGCTTGCCGGGCGTGCGCCTGCTGTTTCCACGCCAGGCCAACGCCGTGTTTGCGGAATTGCCACCCAAGGCGATTGAAGGGCTGCGAGAACGCGGTTGGCTGTTCTACACCTTCATCGGCCAGGGCGGCTGCCGTTTCATGTGCTCGTGGGATATCACCCCCGAGGATGTCATGGCCCTGGCGGCGGATGTGAAGGCGTTGTTGTAAGTTGGATTTCGAGTTGCTGTCAGTTCGGATTTGATTACTATTACAGGCATTGGCAGCAGGTGGCACACAACGTGAAACAGGAAACACTTATGGCAAACGTAAATCATGTTTGGAAATTCTTCCGGGCTGGCGGTTTCGACCAAGTAAAACTGGAATCCGGAGCCGATCTGGCCAATCTCGACAAGCTGGATCAGAAACTTTGGGTGGCCCTGAGTTGCCCAACCCGAGGCTTGGAGTTCGATTCCAAGACGCTGGACCTGATTGATACCGACAAGGACGGACGCATCCGCGCCCCGGAAATCATCGCCGTCACCAAGTGGGTCTGTGCCAGTCTCAAAAACCCGGATACGCTGATAAAATCTTCCTCCACGCTGCCGTTGGACGCCCTTAACGACACCACCCCCGAGGGCAAACAACTGCTCAATTCCGCACGTCATATCCTGGAGAATCTGGGCAAAAGCTCCGCCAACGAAATCTCCATCGAGGACATGGCGGACACCGCCCGGATTTTCGCGCAGACCAATTTCAATGGCGATGGCATTGTCGCGGCGGATGCCGCCGAGGATGCCTCAACCAAGGCCGTGATTGCCGACATCATCGCCTGCCTTGGCGCGGAAATGGATCGCAGCGGAAAACCCGGTGTCAACCAGGCCAAGGTGGATCAATTCTTCACCGAAGCCCAAGCCCACTCCGATTGGTGGAAGAAAGCTGAAACGGATGTCGCCATCCTGCCCGCCGGTGAGGGAACCGCTATCGCCTTCGCAGTCGTCAAAGCGGTCAAAGCCAAGGTGGATGACTATTTTGCGCGTTGCCGGTTGGTGGCGTTTGATTCCCGCTCTGCGGCTGCGCTGAATCGCGAAGAAAAGGAATATCTCGCGATGACCGCCAAAGATTTGACCATCGCCTCGACAGAAATAGCCGCTCTGCCGCTGGCCCGCATCGAAGCAGGCAAGCCGTTATCGCTCCTGGACGGGGTGAATCCGGCTTGGGCCGCTGCACTGGCGCAACTGCAACTGGATACCGTAAAACCTCTCCTTGGTGATCAAACGACTCTTTCAGAATCCGAGTGGGCGACATTAAACTCCAAACTCGCCGCCTATCAAGGCTGGCTGGCGGCCAAGGCGGGTGGTCCCGTTGAAAAACTGGGGCTGGCTCGCATTCGTGAAATCCTATCTGGCAATGCCAAAGAGACCATCACGGCGCTGATTGCCAAAGATAAGGCAGTGGAGGGAGAGGCTAACAGCATTGCGGCGGTAGATAAACTCGTCCGTCTCAATCGCGATCTATATAAGCTGCTCGTAAACTACGTCAACTTCAGCGACTTCTACGGGCGCAAAGACAAAGCCATCTTCCAGGCCGGTACCTTGTACCTGGACCAACGTAGCTGCGATCTCTGCCTGACCGTGGAGGACGCCGGTAAACATGCTGCCATGGCCGGACTGGCCGGAGCCTATCTTGCCTACTGCGATTGTGTCCGCAAAAGCACGGGGGATAAACTTCAGATTGTCGCTGCGTTCACAGATGGCGATTCAGACAACCTCATGGTGGGACGTAACGGCATTTTCTATGACCGCAAAGGCCGCGACTGGGATGCCACCATCAGCAAGGTGGTAGATAATCCCATCAGCATTCGCCAGGCATTTTGGTCACCCTACAAAAAACTGGTACGCATGATAGAGGAGCAGGTGGCCAAGCGTGCCGCCGCCGCCGATGCCGCCGCTACCGCCAAACTGGAGAGCGCGGCCACTACCGCCGTGCACGTGGATAAAGCCAAGCCGGCTGAACCGAAGAAGCTGGATGTCGGCACCGTAGCCGCCATTGGCGTGGCGTTTGGCGCCATCGGTACCTTTGCCGCGACGGTGCTGGGATATGCCTCGGGCATCATGCAGACGGGGCCCACTGCAATTTTGGCCGCACTGATGGGCCTTATTCTGGTCATTTCCGGGCCGTCAGTGTTGATCGCCTGGCTGAAACTGCGCAAGCGTAACTTGGGCCCCATCCTGGACGCCAACGGCTGGGCGTTGAACGCCAAGGCCAGGATCAATGTGCCATTCGGCGGGTCCCTGACCGAAGTGGCCAAGCTGCCACCCGGTGCTCAGTGCGATCCGGTGGATTTATTTGCCGACAAAAAGAGCCCATGGCCAAAGGTGGTGGCATTGGTGGTGCTGCTCTGGCTGCTCTATACCGTCTTGAATAACCTGGGTTTCATCAATGAGTGGACCGATGGACGCATGGGTACGCCACGTATCCAACCGGTGTCAAAACCGGCGGTTGTTCTCAGCACGAATGCTGTCCCTATCGCCCCTAAATAAATAGCTGCCATATAAAAAGCTGCCATGAATAAACGCGTACTCTGTTTGTTAGTCGCCGGGTTTGAGGAAATTGAAGCCCTGGCTCCGGTGGATTTGCTGCGACGGGCAGGAGCTGAAGTCATTCTGGCTTCGGTCACCGGTGAAAAACTGGTGGCCGGGCGTTGTAACGTCACCGTGCAGGCGGACGCCACGCTGGCGGAAGTGGAACGACAGGATTTTGACCTCCTGTTGATCCCCGGCGGGCCGGGGGTGAAGGTGTTGCGAGCGGATGGGCGTCCAGCCAGGCTGGCACGCTCTTTTGTGCAGACCGGGAAGGTGGTGGCCACCATTTGTGCCGCTCCCACCGTGCTGGCCGATGCCGGACTTTTGGCTGGCAAACGCTTTACCGCCCATTTTTCCGTACATTCGGAATTACCTCAGGCATTGGCGGCGGAAAAAGTCGTTGAGGACGGTCTGATTATCACCTCACGGGGCGCGGGAACCGCCGTGGACTTTGGCCTGGCCTTGGTGCGCAAATTGTATGGGGATACGGCGCGCGCTGACATCGCTAAAGCCATCATGCTCTAAGCCGCATTAATGCCTCCTCCCGCCAAAACCGGTCTGGCTCGGGCCCGTTCCAAGCTCGGGCAATGCTCCCGCAGTCAGGCTTGGGATGTTATTGAAGCGAACAATCATCACATCCGTCGGCTGCTGAGTGCACTGGGCGTGGAAGCACTTCGCCTGTTGCGCATTACGGTAGGTGCCTTGCCCTTGAGGAATCTGGCCAAGGGGCAATGGCGCACGTTGACGCCCGCTGAAGTGCGGCAGTTGGGTGGGATGCATGATTGAACTGATTCACCTGGTTAAGAAATTCGGGGACCTCGTCGCGGTGAACGATATTTCGCTCACGGTGCCGCGCGGGGAATTCTTTGCGGTGCTGGGACCCAACGCCGCCGGCAAAACCACCACGATCAAGCTGTTGACCGGCCTGATGAAGCCCACTGCGGGCACTGCTCGCATTTGCGGGTTCGACATCCAGCAGCAACCGATCGAGGCCCGCCGCCGCCTGGCCTACGTGCCGGATTTCCCCTTTCTCTACGATAAGCTCACGCCTTGGGAATTCCTACGGTTCATCGGGCAACTGTACGGGTTGGAGGAGGCGCGGATTGAATCGGAAGGCCGGGCATTGGTGGAGCGATTCAATCTGGAGGAGTACCGGCACAAACCGATTGAAGGCTTGTCGCATGGCACGCGCCAACGCCTGGCCATCGCCTCCGCCCTCCTGCATGACCCCGAGGTGTTCATCATTGATGAGCCCATGGTGGGGCTTGACCCGCATCATGCACGCTTGGTCAAGGACACGCTGAAGGAACGCTCGTTGAAAGGCATGACTGTATTCCTCTCCACCCACCAGTTGAGCGTCGCAGAGGAGATGGCGGATCGCATTGGCATCATTCACCAAGGGCGGTTCATCGCTGTCGGCACGCACGATGAATTGCGCCGCCAAAGCGGCACTTCTGGCGCGCTGGAGCAGGCGTTTCTGGCGCTGACAGAGGTAAATGCCGAGCCCACCTGTCCCTGAATGAGCGCGTTGTTTTCACGTCTGCATCTGTACTTGGCGCGTCACCGTATTCTCGCCTTGCTGCTGGTCGCCGGGTTCGTTGCGCTGGCGGTGGGGTTGGGGCGGCAGGTGGTGTTGGATGATGATTTCACCCGCATGTTACCGCTCTCGGATCCCGCCATTGCCCGGCAGGTTGCCGCGCTCAAGCATGTGCGCCAGGCGGATCGGTTGTACTTCGACATCCAAACCGCCACGACTGATCCGGAACGGCTTGCCCTCGCGGCGGATCAATGGCAGGCCGTCTTGCGACAGATTCCCGAGCTGAAAGACATTCGTGACCAGCTCACCGGCGCGGAGCTGGGCGCGGTGTATGATCAGTTGCGCGCCGAATTGCCCACGTTGCTATCGGCCGATGAACTGCGCCAGCTCGAAGCACGCTTATCCGCCGAGGCCATTGCCAAGCGGCTTGCCTGGCTCAAGCAGGCCATGAGCCAACCCCAGGGGATGATGCTCAAGACGGTCACTTTGAATGATCCGGTCGGCTTGAGCGATCCGGTGGCGCAACGTCTGCGGCTGATGCAACTCGGGGCCGGCGATGCCGGCTTGGTGGCCGGGCGGATCACCAGTTCGGATGGCCGCCATGTGTTGATTAGCGCCGCCCCGGTGTTTCGTCCCGTGGAATTAAAAAAGAGTGAGCCGTTGCTGGCCAGGTTGCTGGCGTCGGCGCGGGAGGTTGAGGCCCGGCATCCACCCGGCGCGATCCGCATCGCCATCACGGGCGCGCACCGAGTGACCTTGGACAACGCCAACTTGATCCGTCGCGATTCGACGGTAACCAGCATCATTGCCGGGGTAGGGGTGGTGTTGCTGATGGTGGTGGCGTTTCGCCGGCGATGGCTCGCGCTGCTGGGCATGTTGCCGCCGCTCTTTGGTTCGCTCGGGGCGCTGCTCGCGTTTTACCTGGTTGGGGATCCGGTGTGCGCCGCCGCGCTTGGTTTCGGCGGGATGTTGATCGGGATGACTGTGGATTACGGCATTTATGTGTTGTACCTCTCGGACGACACCCCCCCGGCCAACCGGGAGGAGTTCGGGCGGATGCTCGCTCGCCTGGCGCCGTCCGTGATCATGGGGGCGCTGACCACCATGTTGGCGTTTGCCGTCATGTTTGCCTCGCCGGTTTCCGGGCATCAACAGCTTGGGCTGTTCGGCCTGGCGGGGGTGGCGGCGGCCGCCTTGTTTGCGCTGACGATTCTGCCGTTGCTGATTCCCATCCAGTCGGTGCGCGGTCCCGGCACGTTGCCGTTGTCCTCGGCCATCCAGTTCCTGCTGGATCTGCGCAGCCGTCACAGCGGGCTGGTGTGGCTGCTGGTGGTGGGGCTGTCGGTGGCGGCGGCAATGGGCGGCTGGCGGCTCCGTTTTGAAGGCGATTTCGCGCGGCTCAATGGCGTGTCGCCCGCCACTCAAAAGGATGAGGAAACCGTGCGCCGCGTTTGGGAGAAATCCCTTGCTTTGACCATCGTGGTGGTGCGCGGTAGCGATCCGGAAAGCGTTCTTCAAAAAAACGAACAAGTCAGTGCGCTGCTGGCGCGGTTGAGCGGGCACGGCGAACTGGCGTATTCCTCGCTCGCACCGGTTGTTCCCTCCGAGCGCACCCGCCGTGCCAATGGCCAGGCATGGAGTGCCTTTTGGACCGATCCGCGCCGTGCGGAGCTAAGCAATTCCCTGGCTGCCGCCACCTCCCAGCTCGGCTTCCGGGCGAACGTCTTCCAACCTTTCCTGGATTCCGTGGCCACCGGACCATCCGCGCTGCTGGCGAGGAAAGCCTCGATGGCCCAGCGCATCCCGCCGCTGTTCGACGATTACTGGCTGGAGCGGGACGGCCAGTTCGCCGTCAGCACGCTCGTCAAAGTTAAGGACCGCGCCCAATTCCTTCAGTTGCAGGCGGCGGTGTTGCAGGAATTGCCGGATGCCCTGCTGCTGAACAAGGCGGCCATGGGCGATGAGATCGCACGCGTTGCCAAACAGGCGCTGCCCATTTTCACCGTCATCGTGCTGGTGTTGAACGGGGCGCTGCTCTTCCTCCTACTCGGGCGGTTGGAACTGGTGTGCATCACCTTGCTGCCGATTGTCACCGGCGTCGGCTGGACCCTCGGCGCCTTCGGTTGGCTGGGGATGCCGGTGGATATGTCGAACTTCATCTTCGTCACCTTCGTGGTGGGTGTCAGTGGCGATTACAGCCTGTTTTTGGTGCTGGCGGAGCTGGAAACCCTGCGCGGGCATAAAGACCACACGGCGGCCACGGGCGGCGCGGTGATGGTGTGCGCCCTGACCACCCTCGTGGGCATTGGGGTGCTGGTGCTGGCGCGGCATCCCGCCCTGAACTCCGTGGGCTGGGCAGGCCTGTTGGGCATCGGGCTCAGCCTGCTGGCCACCTTGCTGCTGGTGCCGGCCTGCATGGCCTGGCTGCGACGCCGCGAAGCCGCGCACACCGCCACCATCCCATCCCAGACCGTCGCGTCCCCGCCCGCGCTCAGGCGCATGATCAGCCGCCTCTACCGCTACCACGGCCCGTACCCCAGCCAGTTTGTCTATTGGAAACTGCGCACCGATCCGCTGTTCCCGGCAGTCAACCAGGCGACACCCCGCCAGGGGCTGATCCTTGACTTGGGCTGCGGCTACGGCTTGGTCGCCCATTGGCTGACCCTATCCGCGCCGGACCGAACCGTCTTGGGCGTGGATCACGACGCCGGGAAAATCCAGATCGCCCGCTCGACGATGACCAGCCAACCGCGCGTCACCTTCGAATGCCAGGACCTGTTGCGTTGGGAATACCCTCCCTGCGACCACGTCTTGCTTTGCGACGTACTCCATTACCTGCCGCGCGAATTAAAACAGCGCGTCTTGCAGCAAGCCTTCGCCGCCATGCGCCCCGGCGGCAGCCTGATCCTCCGGGACGCCGCTGGCGCAGACGCCTGCTCCCATCGCCTGGTCGTCTGGACCGAGCGCCTCGGCGTCCGCCTGGGCCAGAACCGCACCAACCACGGTCTGCACTTTGAGAGCGCGGCGGAATACCAGCAACTCCTGGCATCCGCCGGCTTCAAGCAAGTGCAACTCCTGAACCACTCCGGCCTCGGCTCCAACGTCCTCCTGACCGCCCGCAAGTGACTCCATACTTTCGGTTCTCGCCTCCCTCAATTTGCAATGTTCGCCCCCTACTGGTTCCCATATGTCCCCTACGTCCCATTATTCCCATTATTCCCATCATCTGAGATTTGAGATCTGAGATTTGAGATCTCCCCCGTCCCCCGTCCCCCATGCTCCGCCGCTTCCTGTAATATTTTCCCCGGATTTTGATTTGCGGCCCACACCTCTTTTCGCTATTATCCGCTCCGTTTAGCATATTAACGAATGATATAAACTTAACTGTAACAACATATTTTGCGTAGCTTAGGCTACGGTCTCACCCGAAAACGACCAATTTTCACGTGAAGAGACCCAGCACAGGCACGCGCCCCTCGGGCGCGGCTTGGTGCATTCTCTTCACAGGCGCTTGGTCGTGCCTCGGGTGGGGGTGCAGCAGGTTTGCGCCCCTTCTATTCCGTGGTTCAGAGTACGCATCAAGCGACCATGGAAACATCTCTCCAAATCGGTGATTCTTCCGCCATCTTAAGGCCGGCTAGCCGTTCCGTTTCCAATTGTCAGGTCGTTCCATTTCCAAGGATTGATCAACGAAACCGCCTCCACTCCTTTTAACCTATGCTTGGCCTGAAATTACGCGATGAGTTCAAGGGTGAACGCCTCAAGGGCACAACGATTGACTTTTCCGCCGACAAGGCGACCAGCGCCCTGCAAAAACCGGCGGCCGAATTCCTCAGCATCACCTATCCCTCGGTGGATCTGCTTCATATTCTTGAGGCCACCCAGCCTGGCAAGTCGCACCCGGTGGTGTTGCTTGGCGGGCGTGGTCAAGGTAAGTCTCATTTGATGGCCGCCATGTGGCACGGCATGAAAGACCCCGCCGAAGCCTCGAAATGGTTGGCAAATTGGGCTGCTAAACTCAATCGGCCGGAATTGAATACCCTCAAGTTTCGGACGGATTTCCACATCATCGCGGAAAGCCTTCACCAGCAACGCTACAAATTTCTGTGGGACTTGCTTTTTGAACGCCATCCCAAGGGCGAATACCTCAAGGGCAAATGGATGGGCACCGACCCGTCCCGCAAGACCGATATTCCGAGCGTTGACCTGCTCCTGGAGATGTTCCAGGCGCAGCCCACCGCCCTCCTGCTGGACGAATTTCAAACCTGGTATGATGGCCTCACCGATACCAAACAGTATCCGTGGCGCAAGTGGGCCTTCAATTTCATCCAGCTCCTGTCCGAGATCGCCAACGACCATCCCGACTTGCTCGTGCTGGTCGTCTCCATCCGCGACAACCAGTCCCAGGCGTATCAGCAACTGCATCGTAACAATCCCGTTCTCGTGGATTTCCAAGGCATGCAGGCCAAGAAAGACCGCCAACGCTTGCTGCTTTACCGCATTTTCGAGAATCGTATGAATGTGGCGGCAGCGGATATCTCCGCCCTGATCCGTCTGCATGTCGAAGAGTCCGTCCGGCTTGCCCAAACCCCGCCCTCGCAGCATGAAGCCCGGCGGGCCGAATTCGCCGAAGCGTGGCCCTATTCCCCGGTGCTCATGCAACTCCTCGAAGACCAGGTGCTGGTGGCCACCGAAGCGCAGGAAACCCGCGACCTCATACGCATCCTCGTTGATTTGTTTAAAAACCGGGGCGACAAGTCGCCGGTCATTACCGCTGCCGATTTTGACATTACCAACGACCAGGGCAGCGTCACGTCATTGTTGAGTTCCGTTTCCAATCAGGTGCACCGGCTTTTGCTGGAAAAAGCCCGTCGCAACCTTGAAGCCGTCCGCACCGCTGTCAAAGACCCCGACAACAATGTGCCGCACGCGGCTGATATCATCAGCGCGCTCTGGTTGCGCTCGTTGGGTGTGGAGAAGATCAACGGCGCGGAACCGGTCGAACTCCAGTGCGACATCACGCGCGCCGTGCCGGTGGATGACAACACGTTTGCTGCTGAAATGGCGTTGATCAAAGAGAACAGCTTCAACATCCACACCGTTGGCAATCGCCTGGTGTTCAAGGAAGAGGAAAACGCCGAAGGTAAATTGCTGGCCCACGCCCGCAACGACAAGTTGTTCGAGAAGGGCGGACCGCATGAGGCGCGGGACGTGGAGCGCCTCGCGTCCGAGCTCCGTTATGTCATCGGTGGCGCCGAGGAGGTCTCGCGCACCTTCCGTGTCGTCGTCCTTCGCAAACTTTGGCAAACCGATCCGTGGTCCGAGCTTCCCGAAACCGAGCGCCCCGACCGCTGGGATGGCCGCCTTCCCCTCATTGTCCTGCCCGAATACCCGGACAACGTCGAAGCAGTGCTGGGCGGCTGGCTCAAGCAGCATCTCCCGCAACGGCGCAACACGCTCCGTTTTCTCCTGCCGAAGAAGACGGCGGGCATCCTTTACCTTGACCGTGATCTGGTCATTTATGCCCGCGCCATCCATTTGGCTGATCATTGGAAGGCCACGGATGGCGCGTACCTCCCCCTGTTCCAGACCTACCAGAACTCGCACCTTCGCCCCCGGCTTCGTGAGTTATTCGATACGTTCGCCGTCCTCGATATCTGGAGCTTCGCTCAACCCGACCAATGCCGTTTCTCCATTGAGAAGCATGGCGCATCTGGCGACAAGATTCCGAAGGCGATCCACGAGAAAATTGAGAAGGAACTGTTCGTTGCCGAGGAATTTGAGGAGGCGGCGCTCGCCCATGCCGGTTCCAGTTCATCAGTCGCAAAATTCATTACTGAGCTCCAGGAGCCCGCCATTAGCGGTAAACACTGCATTCCCTGGCTGGGCGAAGTTGCCGCTAAGGAAAAGGTTTTGCGTCTGTGCGCCGCCGGGAAAATCGCCATCAATGTGCGCGGCCTCAAATTGCTGCAAGCCAATCCCGGTGAGTCCGAGGATGCCGTCTGGATGCGCATCAAAGGGGATATCGGTTCGGGTAAAGATCTGGAGCAAACCATCATGTTGCTGCCGGGCGCGGCAAATCAGAGCGGCGGCGCGCTCCCGCTCACGCCGGGGACACCCACGAATCCCTCCGGCACGCCGCCGGGCGGTCAGCCGGCCAATCCTTTCACCCTGACTGGCCAGACGCAACCCGCTGGCCCCACGTTCAAGCCTTTCGGCACGCCGCCCAAGACGCCGGTTAATTTGCTCGGTGAAGTCGAGAAATGGGGCATCAGCGCGGCCACCAATATCTCCAACGTCAATCTCAACGTCTCGCAGATGACCGGCGCGCAACTGAATGAGTTGCTCAAAAAATTGCCGGACGGCGTGACCTACTCGCTCAACCTCGACAAGGAAAACCAATGACCGGGCGCGATCCCAAACTGGACACCGTGCTGACCGCCGACCCGGCGGAAGCGTGGTCAGCCATCTTCACCAAACTTTGGGACATCTTTTCCGCGCCGCTCACGCCTCAGCATGCCGAGCGCGAATTGATTGATCGCGAGCGCAAAATTGGCGAACTCGAACTCCTCCTCTCCGGCGCGGCTTGGGAACTCTGGCGCGATTACGAACAATTCGTCCCCCGCTCCTCGCAATCGGTCATCAAGTTCTGGAATAATACCCCCGGTGGCAAGGCGGTCCTGATCCTGGATGCCCTGTCGCTTCGCGAGGTGCCCTGGCTGTTGCAAGAGGCCAAACGGCGCGGTTACCAGCTTCATCAGGCCGGTGTGCGCGGCTCGGAATTGCCCAGCGACACCACCCCGTTCGCCAAGGCGCTCGGTTTCAGTGGGCGCTCTGCCCTGGAAAATAACGGTGCGGGTCAGGCCCACTACCTGGCCGGTGCCCGCACCGAATCGCTTGGCGCGGAATGGAGTTCCTGTGTGGACTGGATTAAGTCTGCACCGGACATCGCCTTGTGGCATCACTGGCCGGACGACCGCGTCCACCAGTTGGCGGAGCCGGGCGACGGGTTCCAGCGGCTCTGCCGTGAGGTCGTGCAAACCCTCACCTCCGATGCGTTTTGGCACTTGGTCTCGCGTATGGCTACCGGTCGTCGGCTGGTCATCACCAGTGACCACGGCTATGCCGCGTCGGGTATGTTCGCCGACGTCAGCGACCGCGACCAGTCGTCCTGGCTCAAAACCAATTTCGGCAGTATGCGGTTCGCCCATGGCGCGGGCACCCCGCACCATTGGATGCCGCCCATCTCCCTCTGCCTAGCCACCGCCCACGGCGAAAAGCAATTCGCGCTCGGTCGGCGAAAATGGAAGAGCGCCGGTGGCTACCCCACGCTTGCCCACGGCGGTCTGTCATTGCTCGAAGTCGCCGTGCCGTTCATCGAGCTTTTAAAACCCTGATCATGCCCACCACGCCGATAATCTGTTTCCCACGTAGCAGCCGACGTGAAGTTGTTCGAGACCCAAACAAATCAGGTGTCCGGCTGTCCGCCTGGCCCAGAACGAAGATTGGAGGGCAACTCTCACCCGTCGCCCACGCCTCGCTCGGAAATGATTCGGGCTATCCCAAAGGGATTGTGGCCTTCAGCCCAGCGGTTGGCCTGCCGTGGGGTGAAGGGACGGCGGGACTACCCTGGGTTCATCGTTCACGTTCACACCCCAACTCTGAAGGAGTTGCGTCAACGGGAGCGCGTCGTGTGGCACAACTCAGTTTGTCAGCCCCTAAAATTAAACTCTTCCCAAACTCCTGATGCCGCCAAAAAAATCCAAATCCAAAAAAGAACTCCTCACCGACCAAATCGCCGCCGCTGTCGGCGCGGGACGGGAAGTGGCCGTCGAGACGGTGGATTTCTCCGATCCGAACCGGCCCAAGACCTGTCTGGAGGTGGATTTTCCCATCATCCCCATCAACCAGATTGCCGCTATCGAAGGCAACGCGGGCAAACCGATTTATCAGATGTCCAAGTGGTGGGCGCGCCGACGATCCAGCGTCTTCCGTTCCATGCTGCTCGCGGCCGCAATGAAAGCGCCAGGCGATGAAAGCAAGGCGGCCAAGGCCGTTTGGGATGTCTATTACGCAAACCATCAAAAGCGTGGTTCGTTCCGTCATCTCAAGGTCGCCGAGCCGTTTATGGGCGGCGGCACGACCATTGTGGAAGGCTCGCGCCTGGGAATGCAAATGTTCGGTTGCGACCTAAACCCCGTTGCGTGGTTTGTGGTGAAAAACGAAATGGCACAGGTGGACATTGACGAGGTGAAACGCCTGCTTGCCGACATCGAGGCCGAGGTGAAGCCGATGATCATGCCTTATTACGCCTGCGACGGCCCGGACGGTGAGAAGGGCAAATGGTTTCGGCGCACAGGCACGAAGGAACGTAAACGCAGTTCTTTTCAGACCGATTTTATTCAAGGCGAACAGCCCGCTGCGTCGGCCACCGAGGATGCATGGGAACAACTCCCCTCCAGCTTTGACATGTTTTCCGTGCCGTGGAAGGAGCGAAAAGGCTACCGCTACGAAGGCCCAGAAATCATCTATACTTTCTGGGCCAAGCACGGCCCATGTCAGCGCGAGGGATGTGGGCACCGGACCCCCATTATTTCCACTCCGGTGGTCGCCATCAAGACGCTCACGGTGGATGCCTGGGCATGGGAATGTCCAGACTGTAAGAAATCCTTCGATGTGGAACGCCACGCGGCGCGTATGGCACCGGATTCACCGTTGTTCGTAGCGCCGAACGAAAAGCCATTCGCGGTGATGGATGAACATGGCCGTTACCAGTGCCCGCATTGCGGCAAGCTCCGCCAGGATGCCAAAGCATTCGCTGAAAAAAATTCATCAGAACTGGGGAAGGCGAAAAACAAGAAAGTCGAAGTGACATTGCTCTTCCACCCGCAATGGCTGGAAGGTTGCCCAAAGACCGACGAGCAAGGCCGTGAATACGGCGGCAGCGCGACAGATTCCGTCGAAGCAACGATTCGTTGGAACAACGCCCGCGCAGCAAAGCTACGTTTGCTCGAAGTGCGCGGCAATCTGCCCGAACAAGTCACCTGCCCAGAAACAAGGGTGACATTTTTTACGGACAAAAGAGGCGGCACGATTACTAAAAAGTCCACGTTCTCTTGCGCATCCGATGGAACTCCGAATGATGTATTAGAAGCAATCAGGCAATCGGGCAAAGCTGGGCCGAATGCCGAATATGCTTTCCAGGGTTACAGCACTAAACTTGTAGATGAATGCTCGCCTTACGGCGGCCGTTTTTTTGCACCAGCAACCGACACGCGAGCCTACAACGCAGCAATGGCTGAGTGGGATGCACGCAAAGAAGGCGATCTCAAGAATTACTGGCCTCGGAGCGAAATCCATGTTGGCCACGAGATTGGGCCACACGATGTCTTCGGCCACCAATTCACGCATTGGTGGAAAATGTTTAATCCAAGACAACTATTAGTGAATAGTCAATTTCTCAAAACCATTTCCGAGTCCAGTTGCAGTGATTCAGCGAAAGATATAGTGCTCGGTCTATTCCAGAATTTTCTTCGGAATGAGAACATGTTCTGTTTTTGGCATCTTTCCCATGATCATTTTGTCCCTCACCTTTCAAATAGCAATTTTCGGCCAATGAACACTATGGTCGAAGTTGGCCCATTCTCAAAGGTTGGTTACGGCCCGTGGGGGTCTTCGGCTCTGGGGGCAGCGGAGTCTTTGGATTGGAAGATGAAACCATGGGAGATATTCCCGGCGCAGCAGGCATCGGGAATCAGATGGGATGATTCAGCAAAAGGAGTGAAGCTGCTCACATGTGATCCTGTCCCCCAGGATTGCACGTTGTTCTGTGGCTCTGCGACAGACATGAAATCACTAGATGATGAATCGCAAGATTTAGTAGTTACTGATCCACCGTTCGGCGACCTGCTTCAATACAGCGAGATGGCAGATTTCTTTTATGTGTGGCTTCGCCTTGCGTTAAAATCACGCTACCCAAACCAATTTACTTCGGAATACACACCCAAGGCGCTCGAAGCAGTTTCCAACAAAGTTCGACAGCCTGATGACCCTGATGGGTTTTATCAGCGCGTTTTAACTGATTGTTGGCGTGAGTCACACCGAATTTTGAAAGCCGGTGGTCTGTTATCATTTACATTCCACCACAGCGAAGATGAGCCGTGGGTCGGCGTTCTGGAAAGTTTGTTTGATGCCGGATTCTATCTCGAAGCCACCTATCCAATTCGCAGCGACGAGACGAAAGGCGAAGGCGAGTTCGGCTCGAAGACCATCGAATACGACATCATCCACGTTTGCCGAAAGCGGATGGCCGCGCCGCAGCCCATCAGTTGGGCACGGTTGCGCCGGCAGATCACCGATGACGTGCGTCGTATCAAGAACCTACTCTCACAGCATCAGAAGGAAGGTTTGCCCGCTGCCGACATCCAGGTCATCAGACGTGGCAAGGCGCTTGAATACTTCTCGCGCCATTACGGCCAGGTGTTCATCGAGAAAGACCGCCCGTTCACCATCCGCGAGGCGCTAGTCGGTATCAACTCCTTGTTGGATGACGACACCAATACGACCGGCGGACCAGAGGCGCCGCCTGTCAACGCTGAACCGTACACACGTCAATTCTTCCGTATATTTTACGAAACAACGGACGTGCCGCGCGACCAGATGCAGAAATTTCTGCGCGGTACCGGCATCGCGCCGAGCGACTTCGAGGAGCGCGGTTGGTGTTCAGAAAAGAACAAAACCTTCACTTTCACGCCACCCGTCGAGCTTGCACTCGCCTGGAAAGGTGCATCCCGCAAAGGCATGGCGCGAGATTTTGACCAGACCATGTTCCTCGTCGGCGCGTGTGTGGAAGGCAGCAACATCCGCCTGACTGACACGTTGGACAGTCCCAACTTCGCACCGCATCCGGCTACCGGGGACTTGGTGGACTGGCTGGCACGTCATGGTGGCTCCCAGGAGATCAAATTCGCCGCCCAACGCGCCCGGACAATTTACCGCGACTGGCTGGCGGCCAACAAGGCCAGAGTCGAGGAACAATTAAAACTGTTCGATCTGGAGGGATTAGGCTAAAAAGCCGGGCATGAAAAAACTGAAATCATCCAGTCAGCTTTATGAGCGCGTGCGCGAAATCCTGGAAACGGCCCGCAAAGGCGTGGCGCGCACGGTGAACTCGACGCAGGTGGTGGCAAATTGGCTGGTGGGACGGGAGATTGTGGAGGAGGAACAACAGGGCGCAAAACGCGCCGGGTATGGGGAGGAACTGATCCGCGATCTGGCGCAGCGGCTTACCAAGGAATTTGGCCGGGGGTATTCGCCCGATAATCTATTCTGGTTTCGTCGCTTTTATGGAGAATACCCGCAATTTATGGGTGCAACAAAATTTGACGCACTGCGTCAAATTTCCAAGCCGCCGTCAATTATTGACGCAGTGCGTCAAATATCCGACGCACCGCCCCGGAAATCCGAGCCAAGCCACGCACTGCGTAGCCAAAGCAAGCAGGAGAAGATTCTTTGCGCACCGCGTACGGAATTCGCAATCGGTCAAACCTCGGGTGACCAATCCTGGCAACCCGGCCTGCTTCACTCCAATTTGTCCTGGACGCACTACCGGACGTTGCTGCGCGTCGAGAAACCAGAAGCCCGGGCCTTCTACGAAATCGAATCCATCCAGAACAACTGGGCGGCCCGCGAACTGGAACGGCAGATCAACAGCCTGCTGTATGAGCGGCTGGCGTTGAGCCGGGACAAAAAGGGTTTATTGCGGCTGGCCAGGAAAGGGCAAGAAATTCAGGGCCCTCTGGATGTTTTCAAAGAACCATTGGTACTGGAATTTTTGAAAGTTCCCGTCGCATCCAAGCTGGTCGAGTCTGATTTGGAAGCGGCGTTGCTGAATGAGTTGCAGGCTTTCCTGCTGGAGCTGGGCAAAGGCTTCGCGTTCGTGACGCGGCAGGAGCGCATCACCCTGGACGGCGACCATTTCTATATTGACCTGGTGTTTTACCACACGGTGCTCAAGTGCTATATCCTGCTGGATTTAAAAGTCGGCAAGCTTGCCCACCAGGACCTTGGCCAGCTTGAGTTTTATGTCAATTACTACGACCGGGAACGGCTCACCGCAGGCGATAATCCCACGCTGGGGTTGATTCTTTGCACGGATAAAAACGACGCTGTGGTTCGTTACACTCTGGGACCGGAGAAGAGTAAAAAGATTTTTGCCAGCCGTTATAAGCTGCACCTGCCCACGGAAGCCGAATTGAGGACTGAATTGAAACGCGAACTGGGGCGCTTGGGCTGGCCGAAAAGCAAACCATGAATCCTGACCTCCACGACAACACCTGGATTAGTTGCGGGACATCGCTACTTTGGGATGCCGCCGCGTTGAAAAACGTTTGCCCCTTTGATGCCGTTCGCAGTCTGCGCGAACTGCTCCGCCTGCATCAGGCCGGTTGGCCCGATGGCCAGCTTCATCTCATCAATAATCGCACGCTCGTCGTCGCCGGCCTCGAAGCCGCGATGGACACCTTGCACCCGGATGCGGCCGTCGAATGGTTGGAACAGACGGTTTATCCCGCCATCACCGACTTTCAGCAAATTGTCGCCGACGGCGGACGCGAGGCCGCGCTCATTTTCTGGCTCGCCGATCCCAAGCGCGTTTTCCACAAGGCGTCCGAGGATACCTACCACTGGTATTGCGCCGGTGAGCACAGCAAGAAATCCATTCCGATTGGCCGCTGTCTTTGGAACGGTGCGGAGGGCAGCGCCCGTCGCATCATGACCACCAGCACAGATAAGAAAGATATTTGGGCCGGCCTCTTCCATCCGCGCATCTCGTGAGCGTCGCCACCACCAATCTGCAACCGGGCATCCGCGTTCGCCATGCCGATCTCGGCGAAGGCGTCGTGATTGCCGCACCGGTGGACGGCTTCATCAAGGTGTTCTTCCCGGTCGGCGAACGGCAGGTACCCGTCGCCAGCCTCACTTCTGCCCTGGGTCGCTCAGAAGTTGTTGTCACCAATACCAGGGGCGGCGCCAAACGAGCGCTTCGGGCCTGGCTTTGCTATCAGGCACACGCACTGCCGTTGATGGATAACGTCAGCGCCCTCACGTCCGCTAAGATTGATTTGCTCCCGCACCAGGTCGTGCTCACGCATCGCGTGGCCACCGCCTCACCCCGCCGCTTTCTCATCGCCGATGAGGTGGGTCTCGGCAAAACCATCGAAGCCGCGCTAATCCTGCGAGAACTGCTCAGTCGCGGCGAACTCAAGCGGGCGCTGATGGTGGTTCCCGCCGGGCTGGTAAACAACTGGCATCGCGAACTGAATGAAGTCTTTCACCTGAATTTCGAGGTGTTCGGGAGCGAGGGCGACGTGACCGATCGCAAATCCAATGCGTTCGAGAAACACAACCTGCTCATCGCCAGCATTGATACCTTGAAGTTGCGTGCCCGCGTTGCTCGGTTGAAAGCCGCGCCTCCATGGGATTTGGTCGTGTTTGATGAAGCCCACCATCTGACCGCCTACCGGCAAAACGGCAAGCTGGTGAAAACGCAGAATTTCCGCCTTGCGGAAATGCTCAAGGAACACACCCGCGACCTGATTCTCCTGTCTGCCACGCCCCACCAGGGCGATCATTTCCGCTTCTGGATGCTGGTGCAGATGCTCAATCCCACCCTCTTTAATTCGCCGAATGAGATGGTCGAGCATCGGCATCGCTTGAACGCCGTGGTGTTCCGGCGCACGAAAGCCGACGCCTGCAAGCCGGACGGCTCAACCCTGTTCGCCCGGCGGCAGGTCCAGACCGAGTCGTTCACCATGGCCGATACCGAGCGGGGTTTTTACGCCGCCCTCGTGGCGTATTTGCAGGACGGGTTTGCGCTGGCCAAGCGCTAGGGCAAACGTGGCCAGGGTCTGGCGTTCGTGATGACCATCTTCCAGAAGATTGCCGCCTCCAGTTTCGCCGCCGTCCAGCGCACCTTGCGCCGTCGGCTCATCGCGCTGACGATTCAGGAATCGTTGATGCATGACCAGCAGTTGGATATTGACCAGCGCAACGCCGCGCTCGACGAGGCGCGAACGCTCATCCGCGAATTGCACGGCATCGCCGAAGGTCGCCTGGAGAACGCGCAGGTGGACCAGTTGCTGGCCGATTATCGCTACAAGATTTTGAAGTTGCAGCGCGAGGAGGAGGAAGCCTTGGGCACAGGTGCGGACGAGTTTGGTTCGGAAACCGGCGCCGCCGCTGCCGAGGATGCCGCCATCAACAGTGTGGCCGTGGCATTGCCAGAGGAGCGCCGTCGTATCAAGGAACTGCTGGCCAACTACCCCGCGCAGCGCGAAACCAAGGTGGAAAAACTCATCGGCGCGCTCGGTGTCTTGTGGCGTCAGAACCCGCAGGAGCGCATGGTCATCTTTGCTACGTATCTCGGCAGCGTGGAAATGCTTGGTGCGGAGATCGAAAAACAGTATCCCGGTCAGGGTGTCACCGTCCTTAAGGGCGGTGACCACGGTGCCAAGACGGCGGCAGAAAAACGGTTCAAGGCCCCGGACGGCCCACGCGTACTAATTTGCACCGCTGCCGGGCGCGAGGGCATAAACCTCCAGCACGCCCGCGTGCTGTTCAATTTTGACCTTCCTTGGAATCCCATGGACTTGGAGCAGCGCATCGGGCGCATCCACCGCTACGGCCAACTCAATACCGCCCAGGTTTACAACCTCGTCCTGTCGGACACGATCGAAGGCTCAATTTTCCTGCTGTTGGACGAAAAACTGAAAGAAATTGGCCGTGCCCTCGGCAAAGTGGACGAGCGCGGCCAGATCGCCGAAGACCTCCGTACCCAAATCCTTGGCCAGCTTTCGATGCAGGTGAATTACGCCAGCCTCTATGCCGATGCCTTGAGCGATCCGCAGTTGAAGCGCACCAAGGTTGAATTGGACGCCGCCATGTCCAACGCGGTCGAAGCCCGCAAAGTGGTCTTCGAGTTATTCCAAGACCTCGACGGATTCCGCCTGGACGATTACAAAGCGATGGGCAGTCCCGAAGAAGGCATGGGCGCACTGGTGCGGTTCGTCACCGACGCCGCCAGCGCCGACGCCGACACCTTCACCATCCGGGGCGACAAGTTATTTGCGTGGATTGACGGCCAGACCAGAGCCGAAACGCTGCTGACCACCGAGCGGGAGCTGTCGTTACAGAGAGAGAAAGTCCAATTGCTTGGCCTCGATCACCCGCTGGTCGCGGCTTACTTGCTGAAATTCCGCGACCTTCCACCCGAGGAGATTGGCATGAGTGTCCAATCGCCCGATGGTACAAAAGGGATGCTCGCTGTTTGGGCAGTCGAGACCCGTGGTGACAAAGGCCAGGTCAAGCGCCTGATTGTCCCCCTGGCTGTGGATGAGCAAGGTCGCCGGCATATGGCCTGGGAGCGCCAGCCAGAAAAGCTCTGGCATGCCCAATCCTCCCCACAACTTGCCAACCATGCCGACCAGAACCTCACCATCCTGCGCGAGACCCTCGAACCCATGTTGCAGCGCGAGCTGGAACATCGCGGCATCATCCACGGCAGCCGTGGTTTCGACGCCAAACTCATTGGCTTGGTGGAGGTAAATTAACCGCGAGGCGGGCAATTTTGTTTTAGGTGTCAAACCAGTTTAGGTGTAAAACCATAGTATGGTTCGTTTTTCTCTAGCCGGGTTTGTTCATATTCCAGATTCCCGCCACCCCAACTCCCTGGCTCCCAAGCTCCTATCTTCTTCAGTCAAATTTTTCTGCCCGAAAATATTTCTGCAAAAGTTCTTTCGGATTTCCGTTTTCGCGCTTCGGACTTATTCCATCCTGTCCATCCCGTTCATCCTGTCTTTCGATTTCGCGTTTTTAGCCTGTTTCGCGGTTTGAAGGTTCCAACGCCTGGCTCCAATTTCCTATCTTCTTCAGTTCAATTTTTTTGCCAGATAATCTTTTTGCCATGTCTGCCCCCATTTTACCGGCCTTTTTCACCTCAAAATATTTTTCAAACTTTTTTGAGGGTAGGACCGTATTTGTCCTACCCCCCTTGCTACGCTGTTCCCCGAAATGATGAACATTATGAATACAAAATACGAATTAACG